>JAHBXR010000025.1 GCA_019636335.1 Pirellulales bacterium | reverse complement strand
CTTGAAAGTCGAGCACTGGTCGTGAGCCATCGGCCTGGCACATGGCAGAACAACTCGTTAGGCCGCCACAAACGGCGCAGCGCCTTTTCTACGACAAGGAAGTCGAGACCATGCGAAATCCGACTCGAACCATTGGATTCCTGCTGGCGCTGGCCTGGGTGGGTTGGCTGATTGGATCGGCGCACACGCACGCGGCGCCACCGCTTAGCAAGGGTAAGGACTGCATCTGCGCGCCGAACTCTCAATCGTATGGTTACTATCCCGCGCGCTGGCGTCGCTGGCCCGGGCCACACATGCATGGAATGCCGACGCCGGCCATGCTGGGGCCCGACGGCAGCTACATGGAAGAAATGCCCGAGTTGCTGCCTCCGGCAAATGAGCAAGCCCCACGACGCGGCCCGAGTCTTCCCACGCCGGCGAGTCCGACGGAAACGCTCCCCGCGGATTCGACCGATACCACGCCGCCGAGCGAAGCGGAGACGGCCCCGCCGTCGACCACCACTCCGCCGAGTGCGCCGCCAACGCGTCCTAGCACGAAGCCAGCCGAGCCCGCGGCGCCGACGCTGCCACCGGTGACGCTGCCCGACAATCCGCTGGCCCCGCCGGCCGATCTCGATGACGACCCGGTCCCCTCGTTGCCTCAATCGATGCGTGAGACGCAGGGCCGGAATATTCCGGCGTTGGCACAGATGCCACGTCGTACGACAACGCGAGCCTATATTCCGCCGAAACAAGAGCCCCAGGGCCTGGATGAGACGGGCCTGCCACTACTGCCCGGCGTAAGCGAAGCGAACCAGGGGCCGATTCAAATCAAGACAATCCCCGCCGAAACACCCCCTTCTGACACAGCGGCACCGGTCGAGGCCGTGCCCGAACTGATCGAACCGGCTCCCTCCGCGCAGCCACTCGACAATGCGGCGGCGAACAAGTGGACTCGCCATCGCGAAAACCCGCTGCGTGGAAGCGGAACATCGCGCGACGTGCAGTCCGCCGCGCATTGGCAGACGCCAGCGCCAGCAGCGCCGGCAGTGAAACGCCCGACCGCCACGGCGCCACGCTCCCTGCCCCCCGCTCCGGCCACGACGCTGAGAAGCAATCCGTTGCGTTAGGATCGGGGAGAGCAAGCGGTGCTGTCCGGCATTGCATGCGGCCAGACACCGCGATGCCATTCAACCGTTCAAGAGGGTGACGGGTTGCGGTTTACGCCGCCCCGTCGCGACGCTATTCTCCGCCCCTCTTCTGCTCGCATTTCGAAACACCCTCGTGGGCCAAGCCTGGGCCGCCAGAGCCGGGAAAGGATCTTCCCATGTCGACTTCCCTTTCGCGCGGAATCTTTTTCGGCGTCGTCTTATCGTTGGGGCTGGGGGGCGCTCGATTCTCCGCGGCCGAGGAGTTTCGCATCGAGACGCGGGTGTTCAAGGGGGGCGATGCGCAGCCGTTGAACTCGACCACGACGTTGTTTCGCGACGGGCGCGTCTACGACATTCCCCACACGCCGATCGGCCCGTGGGAAGTCACCATCTTCGATCCGCGACATGGGCGTTTCATTCTGCTCGACACGAAGCGCAAGTTGAAAACCGAGCTGCAAATGTCGGTGATCGACGAATACGTGGAAGGCCAGCGCGAACGTGCGCGGAAGGGGGACAGCCCGTTTCTTCAGTTCCTGGCGGATCCGGAATTCCAGGAGTCGTACGACGAGAAGCAGCAAGAGGTCGAGCTCGAAAGCGAGTTCATTACCTACCAACTCACGACGCAACAAGCGGCCTCGCCCCAAGCGATGCAGCAATACGGCGACTTTGCCGACGGCTTTACGAAGCTGAGCCCCGTGCTGGAGATAGCCGCTCCGCCCCCCTTTGCTCGACTGGTGGTCAACCAGGCGCTGCGCGAGAGGAATTTGATTCCCGACCGGGTGGAGATGACCGCCCGGCCGAACGGCGCCATCGGCGGCAAGGAAGTCTTCCGCCTGCGCAGCGAGCATCACGTTACCTGGAAGCTGCTCGCGGACGATCAACGACGCATCGACACGATCGGCAACCAAATGGCCACCTACCGGCTGGTGGACTTCAAGGAGTTTCGTCGACCGGTCGAAACGACCGCGAACTCGACGAAAGGACAAGCCGCGCGTTAGGTTCTTGGCGGCGACCAATCTGCTTCGACGCCCCGATCGATGGCGTCTCGGCCGGCGTCTTTCTTGGGCATTCGGCGACCGTAGCATCTGGTTCCTGCGGCAGGTACGATATTTCCTGTCCGTCGCGGGGGCCTTGCTGCGCCCCTCTGACTTCCTTCCTGCCTACTGCCCGAGAGGGATTCGACCATGTTTCGTTCTGCGCTCTCCTTGTTGTTGGTTCTGGGAGCAAGCTGCGCCTGCGATGGTTGCTGCAGCGACAAGGCCGACGCGGCCGAGTTTGCCGTCGAGCGAAACGACCAGGGGGTCACGGTGAAGCTCGACGGCGAAGTCTTTACCGAATACCTGATCGACAAGGGGCCCAAGCCGATTCTCTGGCCGATCGTGGGACCGACGGGCAAGAACATGACCCGGGCCTACCCGATGCAGCGCATCAAGGGGGAGATGATGGACCATCCCCATCATCGCTCGCTCTGGTTCACGCACGGTGACGTGAACGGCATCGACTTCTGGAGCGAATCGGGGAAGAACGGCAAGATCGTGCATCGCGATTTCGTCGAGGTGTCGGGGGGGGCCGAGGCCAAGATCGTGACGAACAACGATTGGGTCGATCGCGAAGGAAACAAGATCTGCGAAGACACGCGGACGCTCAAGTTTCACCAGGTGGGCGAGCTGCGGGCGATCGACTTCGACATCACGATCCGCGCCCTGGAAAGCGCCGTGACGTTCGGCGACACGAAGGAAGGCTCGTTCGGCATTCGCATTCCCACCTCGATGGACGTGGAGCGACGCCCGTCGGGGGGCAAGATCGTCAACAGCAATGGCGATACGGACGGCACTGCCTGGGCCAAGAGCGCTGCCTGGGTCGATTACCACGGGCCGGTCGAAGGGGAAGAACTCGGCATTGCCGTGTTGAACCACCCGTCGAGCTTCCGTTTTCCCACGCATTGGCACGTGCGAACGTACGGGCTGTTTGCGGCGAACCCCTTCGGACTGCACGACTTCGAACCCAACGCGGGCAAGGACGGCAAGCACACGCTCGAGCCGGGCGAGTCATTCACGCTGCGCTACCGCGTGCTCTTCCACCAGGGGGACGAGAAGTCGGCAAAGATCGCCGAGGCTTTCGAGGCCTACAGCCAGGAAAAATAGGTGCGAACGTGCGCGACATCAGATGTCGTCCCCACGGGTAGGGGCGCGCCGTCAAAAGTGCTACGATCCTTCATATTGTTCCTACCAGAGCGGAAGTAGTCATCCTATTCTGCCGATAGCTCATAGTGTCGGCATCCTTCCCATCCTTTCCTTTCCGCAAGATGTTCTGTGCTTGTGCAGATCATCTGCGCCTCAAGGAGAACTCTTCTTCCATGCTCGCTCATTCAGCCGAGATACAAACTCTGGATGACTTAAAGGCATACGTGAATGAGACTTTACGACACTTCGATCGACTTGAAGCAGACGCTTTTCCAATGACCGAGCGGATTTTGATGCGGGGCAACAACCCTTGCGGCATGTACTTCTGCTTGCATGGCCCACGCGCGGTGCTGTTTTCGGCGATTTGGGAGACGGATCGCAACACGGTGCTGTTTTACGGTTCGAACGGAGAGCGTCTGCACAAGACCCAACTCGTCGAGGCGCCGGTCTTGGAACTGGCGGCGGCTTGAGGGGGAGGAGATTTTTTTCGAGCGGAAGCGGCCACCTTCCGCCCGCCACGCGACGGCAAGTTCTTGCCCAACCGTCGTTAGCGTCGCGGCAAACCAAACCAGGGAAAAAGGCCGTCTCAGGGACTTGACGGCCCAGGTTTGGTTGGTATACATAAATACACTACATCCAACACACGGAGGTGACCTCATGCTGGTACTTTCGCGCAGGGAAAGCGAGCGAATCAAGGTCGGCGATTCGATCATCGTGACCGTAGTCCGAGTCGTGGGAGACAAGGTGCGACTGGGCATCGAAGCCCCGCCCAATGTCCTGGTCTTGCGAGACGAACTGAAACCCCACGAGGTGGTCGAGCCGGTGCTTTCCTTGGGCAATGACGGTGCGTCGGCCGAACCGGCGCGGTGTACGAGGCGTGCGGGCTGAGACCTGGGCCCGCCAGACGCGTGCTGAATTCGCATTCGAGCGCCCCCAGACAGGCGTGGCTGTCTGGGGGCGTTTTTTTTGTGCGTGGGGGGGAAAGGGGACAGGGGCCGAATGCTACTGTCTCGGCCGGGCCGGGGGAGCGCGCCGCGGTGAGAAACCTGGCGGCCGGCAGAAATGGGGGCCAAGTATCTGCCCTCAAACCACTTCCGCATGCCGCGGCGAATTCTTACAATGAGCGTTTTTGTCCCTCCGCCCAGGGCCACGCTCCGGCCATGTTCGAATCGCTGCAACAAGGACTCGAGTCCGCCCTGAAGACGCTGTCTGGCAAAGGCAAGCTGTCTGAGTCGAACATGCGCGAAGGCCTCGACCGGGTGCAGCAGGCACTGCTCGAGGCGGACGTCAGCTTCCCGGTGGTGAAGGACTTCATCGCGCGGGTGAGCGAAGAGGCGGTCGGCGAGCGCGTGCTCAAGTCGCTCAATCCGACGCAGCAGTTGGTCGGCGTGGTGCATCAGGAATTGGTGAACCTGATGGGGCCGGTCGATCATTCGTTGCACCTGCGCAACGACGCGACCGTGCTGATGATGTGCGGTCTGCAGGGCTCGGGCAAGACGACGACCTGCGGCAAGCTCGCGCGGATGCTGAAAGAGCGTGGACGCAAGCCTTACCTGGTGGCGGCCGACTTGCAGCGTCCGGCGGCGATTCACCAGTTGCACGTGCTGGGCGAACAGCTTGGCGTGCCGGTCTATTCGGAGCAGGGCTCGAACGATCCGGTGGCCGTTTGTCAGAACGCGGTCAAACGCGCCAAGCAAGAGGGCGCGGACGTCGTCATCCTCGACACGGCCGGCCGCTTGCACATCGACGAAGAGTTGATGTCGCAGTTGCGACAGATCGATCGGCGCTTGAGTCCCGAACAGGTCTACCTCGTCGTCGACGGCATGACGGGCCAGGACGCCGTGAACAGCGCGAAGGCCTTCAACGAGGCGCTCGAGCTCGACGGCGTGATCATGACGAAGCTCGACGGCGACGCTCGCGGCGGCGCGGCGCTGTCGGTGAAGCACGTCACCGGCGTTCCGATCAAGTACATCGGCGTGGGCGAGCATCTCGACGCGCTCGAGGAATTCCATCCCGATCGCATGGCGGGACGCATCCTGGGCATGGGGGATGTCCTGACCCTGGTCGAACAGGCGCAGCAGAAGTTCGATCAGGACGAGATGGCGCGGCAGGAAGAGTTGCTGCGCAAGGGGGAGTTCACGCTCGATGACTTCCGGCGGATGATGACCCAGGCCCGTAAGCTTGGGCCGATGGGGAAGATCCTCGAGATGCTGCCCGGCATGGGGGGCATGCGCGACATGCTGGCCGGCGCGGATACCGAAGGGGAAATGAAGCGCCTGTTCGGCATGATCGACTCGATGACGCCGGCCGAGCGGCGGAATCCCAGCAAGACAATCGACCAGAGCCGGCGGCGACGCATCGCGGCGGGGGCGGGGGTCGAGCCGCATGCCGTGAACGACCTGGTCAAGCAGTTCGAGTTCATGTCTGCCATGATGAAGGACATGGCCGGCAGCAGTATCCGCGAGCGCATGAAGAAGATGCAGGAGCTGCAGCAGGGGGGCTTCTTCAATCCGGGGGCCAAGCTGGCCAAGTCCAAGCAGGGGACCGGCAAGCGGCTCACCTCGGAAGAGCGATCGAAGCTGCGCAAGCAGCGTGAGAAAGAGGCCCGCCGCCGCAAGCGAGCGGGACGCGACGGCGGGGGCTAACCACGGGCCAAAGCCCCGGCCAAGAGTTTGGTCCATTCCGGAGCGAATCGCTCCGGTCGAAATACAAGAGTTTCAACCGACAACAATCGTTCGAAGCACGGGAGACCTACGTGGCAGTCAAGATCCGCATGAAACGGCTGGGGCGGAAGAATCGTCCCTTCTATCGCATTTGTGCCGTCGACTCGCGCCGTCCGCGCGATGGCAAGGTGATCGAAGAGCTGGGCACTTACGATCCGCTGGTCCGCGAGACCGATGCCCGTACGACGCTCAACAACGAGCGCGTGAAGTATTGGCTGGGGGTCGGCGCGCAGCCGAGCGAGGCCGTGGGCGTGCTGATCAAGAAGTATGGTGAGAATGGCACGCACGTGGCCGCCATGCAGGCCGCGCGCGAGCGGATCGCCTCGGGCCGCGAAGTTCCGCCAGCGCCGACGCCGGTAGTGACCGCTGAGTCGCGCAAAAAGGCCGAAGCCGCCGAGGCTCCGGCCGAAGCGCCCGCCGAGGCCGCGGAAGAGTCTGCCGAATAGTTGCGAGGATCGTGCCGCCGAGCGAATGCTATGCGATTCGACGTGCTGACCTTGTTCCCGGAGATGTTCTCCGGTTATCTCGGGCAAAGCCTGTTGAAGCTGGCGATCGAGCGGGGGCTGGTCGATGTGCGGCTGCGGAACCTGCGCGATTGGGCCAAGGGACCGCACCAGCAGATCGACGATCGACCGTTTGGCGGCGGGCCGGGCATGGTGCTCATGGCCCCACCGGTGGTCGAAGCGGTCGAGGCGGTGCAGGCCGAGCTGCCCGAGCCGGGGCATCTGGTGATGCTCACGCCGCAGGGACGCAAGCTCGAGCAGCGCGTGATCGAGGAATTAGCGACCAGGCCGAGACTGCTGCTGCTGTGCGGGCGGTACGAAGGGTTCGACGAACGAGTACGCGAGATCTTGCACCCGGATGAAATCTCGGTGGGAGACTTCGTGCTCAATGGCGGTGAAGTGGCGGCGATGGTGGTGATCGACACGGTGATCCGCCTGGTGCCGGGAGTGCTGGGAGACGAGCGCAGCCCGCGCGAAGATTCGTTCTCGAGCGACAATCGATTATTGGAGTTTGGACAATACACGCGGCCGCGAGAGTATCGCGGCCACCAGGTGCCCGAGGTCTTGCTGAGCGGCAATCATCCGGAGATTGCCCGCTGGCGTCGCGAGCAGAGCCTTGCCCGCACGCGAGCGCGGCGCGCCGACCTGCTGGACGAAAGCGATACCCCCACGACCACGAACGATCAGGCCGTAGCGCGGCCGAGGTAGGCGCGCTCGCGGCAGACTGGGAAAGGATATGAGTCATGAGTCAGCAAGTGCTTAAGCTCGTCGAACAGTCGAGCCTGCGTGGCGATGTGCCCGAGTTCGCCATCGGCGACACGGTCGACGTCCACACGCGCATTCTGGAAGGCAATAAAGAGCGCATCCAGATTTTCAACGGCGTGGTGATTGCCCGGGCCGGTTCGGGCAGCCGCGAGACGTTCACGGTGCGGCGCATCGTGCAGGGGGAAGGGGTCGAGCGCAAGTTTCCGCTCCACTCGCCGCGCGTGGCCAAGATCGAAGTGAAGCGCAGCGGCGTGGTGCGCCGCGCGAAGCTGTACTTCCTCCGCGAGCGCGTCGGCAAGGCCGTCCGCCTGCAAGAACGCCGCGTGCGCGATCGCAAGGCCGAAGGCGCAGCGGCGAAGTAGCGCGGTACCGCTGGACAAGCTGGGTCGCGGAGCGACAAGAGGATCGGCACGACGCATGCGCCGCGAGGGGGGGAACGAGTGAGAACCGTGGTCTGCCGGTCCCTCTCCTCTTGTCGCTGCGCGACACGGACGATTTTCCGACTCAAAGACCGCACGCTGGCCACGCCGCTCCGGAAAATCATCCGTGCCACTCCCCTGTATATCCTCGTGGAACGCCGAGTTGCATGAAAGTGACCTCCCTAGCGCAACTTCAAAACGGACGCTTCGGGTGGTGATTGTTTCCTCGTTGTGGTTTACAGCACCAAGGGCTGCGTGGCAGGCGCGGCAATGGAACTTCACGCCATATTATCGGCCTGGCGGCGGCGTTGGTTTCCCCAGCGCACGCTTGGCGAACGTGGCGAACGCGCCGCCGAGCGGTATCTGCGGCGGCGGGGTCATAAGATCGTCGCCCGCCGCCAGCGTTCGCCGATTGGCGAACTGGATCTCGTGACGGTCGACGGGCGGACCGTGGTCTTTGTCGAGGTGAAGACCCGCGAATCGCACGCGGCGGGACATCCCGCCGAGGCGGTCGATCTCGCCAAGCAGCAGCGGCTGACGCGCCTGGCGGCGCTGTTCCTCAAGCGGCACGATCTGCTCGACTGCTCCTCGCGGTTCGACGTCATCGCCGTGACCTGGCCCGAGGGAGCGCGCCGGCCCACGATCGAGCACTTCGAGCACGCCTTCGAAGCTACCGGCAACGCCTCTGGTTGAGCAGCGCCGCAGGGCATGTTCCCGGCTGCACGACGCATCACGGCCTGCGTGCTTGCCGGACGAATTCCTGCTGTACGGGCGTGAGTGCTTCGAGTTGGTCCGGATCGATCTTCGTCGTGCGGTCGAGCGTGGCTCGAAGCAGCGGGGGCTGCAGCTCGTCACAGAACGTGGCGGCGATGAGCGAAGCGCCGCTCAGGTCGGCGTCGCGCAGATCGGCGCCGCGGAAATCGGCTCCTTCGAGATCAGCCTGGCGAAACGTGGCGCCGCGAAGCATGGCTCGCTCGAAGTGGGCGTTGGAGAGATTCGCGCCATCGAAATTCGCCCGCTCCAACACACAATCGCGGAAGTCGGCATTGCGCAGCAGGGCATCGCGCGCGGCAAGGCCCGTGAGTTCGTGACCGCGCGCGTCGAGGCTCAGCAAGTCGCGAGCGGAAAAGTCTCGCGCGGCCAGCAGGGCGGCCATTTCCGCGCGCGACAGGCTCGAGGCCAGGAAGCGCTGTTCGCGCCAGGGATCGGCCGTGTTGTGGTAGCCGGCGTCGCTTTCCCAGTAGCCGAGCCGATCTTGTTCGAGCAACTCGATCCGGGCGAGCCACTTGAGGCTTTTATAGAAATAACGTTCTGGGACGACGACGCGCACCGGACCGCCGTGCTCGCGCGGCAGGCGCTCGCCGTCAGCCTCGAGCGACACCAGCGTGCGCAACCGCAAGGCATCGTCGAGCGGCAACGAGGTGCTGTGCGCGCGGGCGCTGTGCGCCACGAACGACACATAGCGCGCGGCCGCCGTGGGTTGTGCTCGCGATAGCAGATCGGCCAACAAGACCCCGGCGAAGTGGACGCCCGGCCTCGACCAGCGCGTCACGCAGTGAATGTCGATGATTGCTTCGGTACGCGGCAGACTGGCCAGAGCCGAAAGATCGTAGACGAGGGGCGCGGCGACTTCGCCGGCAATCTCGACTTGCCACACGCCGGCTGGCTCGAGCGGGGCGCGCTCGCCGACGACGGGCCATTTGTCGCGCGCGACGAGTTGCTGGCCGGGTGGAAGGGGCACGACGCTTCCTCCAGGCTGCTCCGCCGCGAATCAGAGGTCCGCCGCCATGCTTTGCGCCAGGGTGAATATCTCCTCGGCGTCGAGCACGAGATCGTTCGCTTCGAACAGGCGGCGGAGGGCGGCCTTGTGGATCTTCATCTTCGTGCCGCCGACACCGATCGCGCCGTAGCAGGCAACCTGTCCGTCGAGCCGCCCGCGGTCCATGACGTCGACGCCAGCGAGCCCCGTGGGGGGAACGGCGTTCAAGTCGACCGCCACGCGCAAGGTATCGCAGGCGCGGCGCTGCTCGACCGAGAGCAGTTCTACCCCGGCGGCGCCGGCGGCCACCACGACCTGGCAGCCCTTGAGCGCGGCCGCAACTTCGCCCGCCGAACCGGTGGCTACCGCGGTCAGACTGGCTGCGTCGACGTGCGCGGCAACGTCGTCGCAGACCTCGCGGGCACGTTCCTGGCTCCGCGAGCCCACGCGGACCTCGCCGCCGGCACGGGCCAGCAGTCGCGCCACGCGACGCCCGACGGGCCCCGTCGCGCCGAGCACCAGCGAACGGGTCTGGGCCAAATCGACGTGCCGCGCCACGGCGAGCGTGGCAGCGGCAGCCGTCGTATTGGCGCCATTCGAATCGAGCATCACCGAGACCCGCATGGGGCCGAAGAAGGCGCGTTTCACGGCGGCGAGGAGCGTTTCGCCTTCGGCCATGCGCGAGCCACCGACGAAGATCGCCGTCGAACGGAGATCATCGCCCCCCCGGGTGAAGATCGCACCATGCACCAGCGGCGCCACATCGTGCGGCGCGACACTGCCGTGGCGCAGCAGGTGCTCGACGCCGGCATCGACGGCCACGACGCTATCGAACACGCTGGGCTGCGCGTCGCTGTCGATCTGCAACAGGATCTTCGGCTTGCTCATGCGGCAGAAACCGTCCGCGGGGTTAGAAACCGCGGAACGGATGCGCGGCCTTGTCCTTGCCGGCCAACATCTCGTCGGCCGAAGGCTTGCCCTGCATCGCGTTGACGATGGCGTCCTTGGTAGCGGCGTAGTTGTAGTCGTAGATCTTCTTGTCGTCGGCAGCGCCCGGGTGAATGAACACGCCGCAGACGATGACGAGATCTTCGGCGTCCTTCTTCGGGATGACACCGTCGGCGACCGAGTCGGCCACGGCCTTGGCCACGGCGGCTTGCGCGGGGCCGAACATCTGCACGGCCTGCTTCATGCCCTTGATCGTGACCTTGGTGATCATGACGGTGGCGGGCTTCACGGCCAGATTCGGCGTGAGCACGGCCAGCAGGTTCGTGTGGCCTTCGCTCTGACGGGCCAGCGCGTTGGCGAAGGCGACGCCCACCGGGCCATCCTTGCTGCCGATCAGCAGGTCGATATGAGCGATTTCGTTCCCTTCGCCGCTGAGGGCTTCACCGATGAACATCGACATGTGGTCTTTTCTCCCGATCGTGAAAGTTCGAATTGTGTGTAGACGCGTGTACGGTAGAGCGCGACGGGTGGCCGCCCGGCCACGGCTTGCGAAAGGAACGCTGCGGTTCGCGTGTCGCGCTCGACAAATAGGCAGGTCGGCCAAAGCCGAAACCATATCACACGCATGCTCAAATGCAACCGGTCAAACGTTTTACCGATTGCAAGTGGTCAGGGCGTCTCGTGTCGGAAGGCCGCAAATCAGGCCCACGGCGGGGCATTGGCCCCTTTGCGCTCGGCGGGGCCGCGCCTATGTTCGGGCCATACGGTTGCCCGTCAGCCGTCCCGCCGACACTCGGACCCGAAGAGTGTCGCAACCGCCCTTGGGCGGTTCCCACCGTGGCGTCGCCTGCACGCCGCACCGAACGGAGTGTTGGGGCACAAGCCCGCGGCGTATCCCGGACACGAACCCTAGATTGGTTCGCGCACAGGGGTCGCGCCGCATCGAACAGGAGGTTGCACCTATGTTGACTCAAACCGTATTCATGGCCGCGGCGATGTCGGTGACGATGGCCGTCTCGCCCGAGGAAGCGCCCGATGCGTTGGCTCTTTACCCGGTCGAGCAGGCGATCGTGCAACGTACGAATGCCGAGCGAGCGCGAAATGGCCTGCCACCGCTCGAGGTGGATCACACGCTGGTACGCTCCGCTCGCAGGCATGCCGTGTGGATGACCCGCGCGCGCAACATGCGTCACACAACGGCCCCGGTGGCCGAGAACATCGCCATGGGGCAGCGTGACAGTCGCGAGGCGGTACGTTCGTGGATGAATTCCTCGGGGCATCGCGCGAACATTCTCAGCCGCGGACATCGCAAGATCGGAGTCGCCGCGTTCCGCACGCCCGAGGGTACCATCTACTGGTGCCAGCAGTTCCGCCACTGAGTTGCGGCGGCGTGCGGTGTTTCGTGTGCCAGGTAGCCTGAAAAAACAGCGTCTCCGCCGAAGACGCTCTTCTCGAGAGAAGAGAGAACTTCGGCGGAGACGCGTGCGAGGCTTGCGGTTCCCTTTTGGTCTACTGCACGAGTAGCAAGGGACGGTCGGCCGCCACTTGTTGGAAGACTTCCTTCAGGTCTTCTTCCATTTCGCTGATGGGACGATTGCCCGGCACGTTGAAGTGGACGCTGCCGGTGATGTCTGCCACCTGCTGCATCAGGCTCGTATCGGCTCCGGCGCCGAGGCTGATCGTGACGATGGGGATGCGTGCGGCGGCGGCCTTGTTCGCCTCGCTCAACACCAGCGCCTTGGCGGTTTTTTCGTTCGAGGGGCGATTGGCGATTCCGTCGGTCATCAGCACCATCATGCGGAACGACCCCTGGCGGGCGCGATTCTGCAGCTCGACGCGAGCCTTTTCCATGCCGGCGCCGATGTTCGTGTACTGGTCGTAATGACCGGCTTGACGTTCGCGCGAGATCTTCTCGACCGAGGCATAGGCCTTGGTCAACTGACTCTCGAGTTTGGCCGTCCCGTCCGCGGCCGTGTAGACGGCCAGTCCCACCTGGTCATCGGTATCCTTCTCTTGCAGGTAGGCCAGCAGCACCTGGACCGAGTTTTTGAGGGCCGTGATCGGCTGCTCGTCGGTTTTCCAGAGCGTGGGAGTCTCGGTCGAGCCGGGGCGTTTGGCCAACAGATAGTCCATGAAGGTGAGATAGCCGTATTTCTTGCGATAACTGGAGGGGGTAATGCTGTTCATCGTATAGTCGACATACTCCGACCAGCTCCCCTTGGAAAACGGGTAGGAGAGCTTGTCGAGTCCCAAGTCCTTGAGCACGGTGTTTGCATTCGTCGAGGAGATGGTCGTGGTCGGCCAGGTCATTTTGCCGTACTTGGGGCTGCCCAACTGCTGATAGATTGTTTGCAGGTTGGCGGTGGCCGCCGCCGTGCCGAGCGAGGATTTCAGCTCGCTGTCGTCATTCATCGAGGCCGAGTAGTCGAGCACGAGCATGATATCGCGCGGCTGGTAGGTGGCGATCGACGTGGCTTCGATATTGAAATTATCCTGACCGAAGATGCGGGCGAAGAAGAGGGGCGCGTTGTTGCGTTCGACCTTCACCTTCAGCGCCGAGGGTCGATCGTTGCTGACCTTGAAGCTGCGCGCCGTGCGGTCCCAGTGTCCGAGATCGACGTGGACGTCGGAGGCCGGAATCTTCTTGTTCCCGACGTAGTTGAGCCCAACATACTGCGAGACGGTGGGAGCGACGCCATTGCCGCCGTTCACCAGTTCGCCCGCGCCGGCCAAGGCGCCGGCATCGCAGGCGCGCTTGAGCTCGGTCTGCGAGTTGACGATGTAGCCGATGTCGAGCGCGAAGGCGACCATGCCGAAGAGCAGCACCATGCAGATCGCCACCAGGACGACGACGGCCCCGCGACGCTGCTTCTGTTGAGGATCTAGTTCCGCACAAGGGATGGCCGTGTGAGGCGCGGCGCGCATGGGAAGCTCCTTTCATCCGCCGAGGAGGCGAATACGCATAGTAGGGCGGTCGTTGTCCCGATGAATCTCGGGCAAGGATAGGTCGGCGAGTTCTGCCGCTATTGGTAACATAGGTCAGAATCGCCGGGGGAGTGGATTCGTCCCCACAGAAATATGCGCGTGTCGACGGGCATCTCGCACGGCTTGATTTCGAGGCGCGAAGCAGCGTATGACCGAGGCGGCAACACGACTCCTGCTCGTTGGCGCCAGTGTCCGTGCGGCGGCGCAATCGGCGCGGCGGGCCGGCTTCGCCTGCCAGGCCTGCGACCTGTTCGGCGATGCCGATCTCGCACCATGTTGTCAAACGGCAACGATCGAAGATTATCCGCGTGGCTTTCTGGCCGCGGTCGCAGGGACGGATGGTGACGGATGGTTGTATACGGGCGGACTGGAGAATTATCCGCGGCTGGTGGATCGCATGGCGCGGATCAAACCGCTCTGGGGCAACCGTGGCGACGCGCTGCGTCGCGTGCGCGATCCGGCCGTGTTGAGCGAGCTGTTGGCGAAGAAAGGCCTGGCGTATCCCGAGTGGCGGGCCTCGGCCCAAGGATTGCCGACGGATGGGAGCTGGCTCTGCAAAGGACGACGTTCGAGCGGTGGACTGCAGGTCACTCGGTGGATCGGCAACAGCACGACGCGCCCGGCGAACGCCTGCTACTTTCAACGCTACATCGCCGGCACTTCAGGCTCCGCGGTGTACGTGGCGGCGCGTGGAAAATGTTGTTGGCTGGGCGCTTCGCGGCAACTCCTCGATGGCGGCTGGAGCGGCGCCGAGTCGTTTCGCTACGCGGGTTCGGTCGCCCCACTTGATATTCATCGCGATCTGCAAGACATGCTCGCCACGATCGGCGAAGTGCTCGCCGGCGAGTTTCAACTCGCGGGGCTGTTTGGCGTCGATTTCGTGCTGGCGGACGAGACCGTCTGGCCCGTCGAGGTGAATCCACGCCTGCCGGCCTCGGTCGAGACGCTCGAGCGCGTCTCCGGGTTCAACGCGGTCGCCTGCCACATTGCCGCGTGTTGCGCAGGAGAGCTGCCCTCCCCGCCACGTGCGCAGGGTGCGGCCGGTAAAGCGATCGTCTACGCGCGGCAGTCCCTGCAGGTGTCGGCGAAAACCAGCCATACACTGCTTGAGACCAACGTGAGCACGGCGTGGCCGATCGTGGCGGATATTCCACGGGGGGGGACCACGATCGACGCAGGCATGCCGATCGCGACGGTATTCGCGCAGGCCGCGCGGGTCGAGGGAATCGAGGAGGCGCTGCGCGCCAAGCAAGCGTGGCTCGAAGGGATGCTCTACGAACGAGCGGACGATTGAGAACGCGCGATTCGCTCAGGCTCAGGGAAGCTCCTTGATTTCGACATCCTTGAACTCGACGCGCATCTTCGGGCCCACGTGAAGCTGCAGCGCGATGATCCCTTCGGTGGCGCCCTCGGGCGAATCCTCGGTATAGTCGACCGTGGTGAAACCGTTCAGTTGCTGCGTGATGTGGTTGCCATCGACGGTGATGACGTACTCGTTCCACTCCCCTGCTTTGACGTGGGGCTTCACTTTCTCGGGATCGACATCGCGGAGAATGCCGCGGCCCCCTTCTTCGTAGAGGATGCCCATGTAGCGCTGCTCGGCAATGTCGGCCTGGTAACCCTTGACGACGAAGTTCTCGTGCTGCTTGCTGCGGATCTGAATGCCGGAGTTACCGTTGCGCAGCTTGAATTTGGCCTTGAGGACGAAGTTCTTGTAGGGCTGGGTCGTGGCCAGGAACGAGTTCGAGCGGATCGTATGTTCGTCGGTCGTACCCACGACGAGACCATCTTCCACCGACCAGAGCCGCGGATCGCCGTGCCAGCCAGCGAGATCCTGGCCGTTGAACAGGGGGGTAAATCCTTCGTCCGCTCGGGCGAAATCCACGATGAAAGCGCCCCAGGCGGGCAGCAGGCAGAGAAGGGGGACGACCAGGTGGCGAGGCATGAGGGGGACTCCCGTGGCAGGGCAAAGGATGGCAAGGGAGTTGCCATTGTAACGAGCCGCGTGAGGAGACCCAACTGACCAGTCGAGGCCTTACTGCTGCGGGACGAACTGCTCGTGATTCCACTTGCGGCCGGCCATCTCGGGCACGAAATCGGGCCGGCCCGCCAGGCGTGCGATCTCGCGCATCAGCCGCTCGGTGATGGCGATCAGCACCTCGCGCTCGTTCTCGCGTCCGTAATACTCGGAGATGTCGATCGGGTCTCCCACTTCCGTGCGCACTCGGGCGGTCATCAGAAAGCAGCCATAGGCGGTGCCGTCGTAGGGGGCACCGTGGATGTAGCAGGGGATGAGGGGAACGCGGGCCTTGAGCGCGACGAGTGCCGCCCCTGGCCTGCCCGGCAGCAGCAGCTTCTGCTCGGGATGGGGGTTGATGTGTCCTTCAGGGAAGATGCCCACGACGTGCCCCTCGCGGGCATAGCGAATGGCCATCTTCGTGGCGGCCGTGTCGATGCCACGGCGATTGACCGGAATGCTTTTCGTGATGCGAAAGACCCAGGCCATATAAGGGTTCAGGCTGTACTCGCGGGCCACCATCCAGTGGACCACCTCGTCCATGCCGAGTTGGATGAAGGCCGGATCGATCGGGCTGACGTGGTTCGAAACGACGATCGCGCCCTGGCCTGGCTGCACGGGCAGCGGGCGGCTGATCGTGCCGCGCCAGACGATCTTCGTGTAGAACAAGTGAATCAGGAAGAACGGGGCCTGCGCCCAGGTATAGCGCGTGCGGCTATAGGGAATCACCACCGCGGCCACGAGGCCGACGCCCAGCAACAACAGGCAGCCGACCGCGAAGAGAAGGGTCGTGCTGTCGGAAAACATGGGAATGCGCCTCGAGCGCGGTGGGAACGAGCCAGCGGTGGGAAGGGAAACGGCGGCCTGACACCCCGCTTCGCATGGAAAACTATAGCCCGCGGCGGGACGACACCCAAGCCAGGAAGCGTTAGGCTGGACGAAAGTGTGGTTGCCCCGGACCGCTGCAATCGGCAGATCCGCCGCGAGGGGGCAAATCATCGCTCGAAAAGGTGGAGAATTCTTGATGCTGCTGGGGGTGGTCAGCGACACGCACGGTCATGCCCCCTTTACCCGCGAGGCGGTGCGGATGCTGGCGTCGCTCGAGGCGGAGCGGCTGATCCATTGCGGGGACATCGGTTCGGCCGAAATCGCCGAGTTGCTCCGGCCGTGGCCGGTGGACTACGTGCTGGGCAACGTGGATGGCAGCGGGGGCGAGCTCGCACCCGCCATCGCCGTGGCAGGGGGCACCTTGCACGGGCAGTTTGCGAGCCTGGAACTTGCCGGACGGAGGATTGCGCTATTGCACGGCCACGATAGCCGGCGGCTGCGAGAATCGATCGCGGGAGGCGAGTACGATCTGGTCTGCCACGGGCACACGCACGAGCGGAGGCTCGAGCAGGTGGGCACCACGTTGGTGCTCAACCCGGGCGCCGTATTTCGCGCGAACCCGCGCAGCATCGCCCTCGTGCGGCTGCCAGAGCTGGAAGTCACGCACGTTAGCCTGTAGCGCAGCGATCTCCGCGGCGGAATGCGCGAGAAGGACTAACCGGCCAGTCGAGCGATGCGATTGACGGGGACGCCGACTTCCGTCTCGGAAGGCTGGTAGGCGTACTCCATGATGTAGGCATCCTCGGTCGTATCCTCGTAGAAATCTCGCATCACGGACGTGGCGCGGAAGCCCGACTTCTGGAAGAAGAGCTGGGCGGCCAGGTTCGTCTCGCGCACCTCGAGGGCGATCCGCGTACGTCGCTGATGCGACAATTTGCTGACCAGCTTCTCGACCATTTGCGTGCCGATGTGCTGACGTCGGGCGGACGAGCCCACCGAGAAGTTGAGGATGTGCAGGCGCGACTTGTGCAGCTCGTAGATCATGAAGCCGACGACTTGCTCGTCGTGCTCGGCGACCATGCCGATGCAGTTGCGCTGCTGCAGGCAACGGATGAAATCTTCTTCCGACCAGGGAAACTCGAAACTGTCGTTTTCGATTTCCAACACCTCGGGCATATCCCGGCGGATCATCCAACGGATGTGGACTTGCAACTGTTGCTTGTGACTGGCGCTCATCGAGGCCTCCTTCCTTGTCGGCCTATCGCGGAATGTCCGCGTTTTCGACGCAGCCGAGCCAGACCCTGATTGGCTTCGGCACTGGCATTGCGGGGGCAGGCGAAGTTCGATTTCCGCCGGGCTTCTTGCCCTGCGTGGAACGTCGAATTCGCCGGCGGCCATGGTGCGTATTCGAGTGCGAGGGCGTACGGTAACAGATCGTTCCGCGAAGGCAAAGATCGACTTCGGCGCGAGAAGAACATTCGGCGAACGACGTGGCGCGAAGACGTGCGGTTCGCCCCAAGACGGCCGGTGGAATGCCTTACGAAGTGGTGCGAAAACGGGGCGTCGAGCGGTCGCCGAGCACCAGCGGACGGCGCACGACGCGCGTGGCCAAGAGCGCGCTGGCCACAGCCAGTAGCAGCCCGAGCAGGCTGGGCCACAACCAGAGCCACCAGATCAAGCCGATGGCGACGCCGATAAAGTGGGGCCAGCGCCAAGTCCAGTCGGAGAGCACGCGACCGCCGACGAGCGATGCCAGCAGCAACGCCGCGACTGCCAGCACTGCTGGCGTCACATAGCGGCGTGCGGCCACGCGGGGCGCCAGATGCCGCCACTCGACGCGCGGCTGAGCCCCCTGAAAAGACCAGGCCTGGCGATAGGAGGGATCGTGCAAGGCCAGGGGAGAAAGCAACACGGTGGCGACATCTCGCCGCGCATCGCTGGCGGTCGTCGTCGCGCCTAGCGATGCGTGCCCCAGGATCTCCGCGATGCGCGCGAGCTCGGCATCGAGGTGCCCCGCGATATCGGAAGGAGCATCTTCCCGCGCTTGCCTGAGCTCGGTGCGCATGCGTTCGATGCGTTCGCGCCACGGGCGCAACCAGTTTTGCAGATCGATCGGTGCGATGTCGGCGCTTTGCGCGATGCCCAACTCGAGCAACTCGGCGGCGGCGGTCAGACGGGCCAACTCGCTCCGCGCCACATCGTACTCGATGGCCGAGGCGCCCGAGTTGCGCAGTTGAATCGGTACGTCGCTGGCCAGGGTCCAGATCGTATGGGCCACCGGCAGTTCGCCCAACGCGGGGGCCGCCACCGCGCCGGCACGAGGCTCGTCGAGGAAGAGCACTTCGATCACCTGCGGCAAACGATCGTGATGCAAGGTGACCTGATAGCGTTCTTCGGCCACCCCCTCGAGCAGCGCCGGGCTGCCATCGACCGAAACGGCCAGCAGTCGCTGTCCCGCCGGCACGACGAGCGGGCAATGGGTCAGCCCGGCCGGTTCGACGAGAAACGTCGCCACGCCCAGAATGTCGTCCGCTCCATCGAGCGTGACAGCAAAATCGGCCAGGTGTACGCGTGGCAAGGCGGCCGCGTTTTCGTGCGTCGACAGCCGCGCTTCGAACTGCTGCCCCTGGACGCGGTAAGTAATGCGTTCGCTCTGCGGAAACGCCGAGGTACTCAGCTCTTCGGGACGAGGCGCCTCGATCAGCCCGCGCGTCTCCCACGAAACGGTCACGAAATCGACGAGCTTGGGCAGCGTCACGTAGCGCTCGACATCCGACAAGTGCAGCGGTTCGATATTCGGGGCCACGGTGCCTTGAGTCCCCTGCGCCGCCAGCGGCGAGCGAACGGTCAGCCTGGCCTGGGCCGAGACGGGGGGATGGAACCGCAACGTCAAAATCTGATCGGCTCCCAGGCTCGTGACCGCGGCCGTCGCGAGGGCTGGTTCGACGGTAAACGGACCGCTCCACGCGGGCGGTACGCGGAACTGCAACTCGTCGACGAGGCCGTCCGTGGCGTCGAGCTCGAGTTCCAGATCCGCCAACCAGGCCTCCTTCTCGCGCCGCAGTACGGTCGCCTGCGCGAGCGAAACCTGGGGAGCATTGTCGCGAGTACGGAGAAGCACGTCGCCCGACCAGTCTTCCTCGCGTTCGGCGCGGAAGGCACGCACGAAATGCCCCCGCGCAGGATCCTGCCGGGCGGTCTCCGGCGCGGGCAGATTGGCGATGGCGCCGCTCGCCTCGACTTCGATCAGCACGCCAGGGCGACGGAAAACGCGCAACTGGGCGGCGGTCCGGCGCGCCTCGGCGACCTTGATGCGCGGCAGGACCAGATCGGCCGGGCTCGCGTTGTCCAAGGATCCGTGCAGCCGCAACGTTTGCACCCCTTCGGCGGCGCGCGTCAACTGGATCGTGAGACGGCCCTCTTCCTCGCGCGACCATCTCAAGAGCCGGCTTTCGGTCCCCTCGTCGAGCGACACGGCGTCGACCTCGATCGATGCCGGCACCTCGACGACATGTTGGAAACAGGCGCCGGCGGCCGCGGTGATCTCGGCCTGATACTCGACGAACAGCTTCTGGCGATCGACGCTGAAATCGAGCCGATCGGCAACGGTCTTCTCGGTGGCCTTGGGGCGTGTCACCACGCGCCATTCGTGGGGCGTCCCGGGCAACGCAAAAACTCGCCACGGCGGTTGCGCCGGTGGAACCGTCCAGGCAGCGAGAAACTTTTCGGCATCGAACGCGGTGACGTCGTCGCCGTGCAGTACCTGCGTCTCGAGCGCGGCATCGGCCGATACGGCCAGCCACGACTTGGCCACGCTCGCGCCGACTGGCGCGATGCGCGGCAACGCCAGACTGCCCACGCCCGATGACTCGGTGTAGAGAAACTTCGCCGCCAGCGTCAGGGGCCCGGCGTGTTGCGGGGACAATTCGAACTGCAACCGTTGCGGGGCATTCGACGCCGTGCGGACACGCGGCGATTTTTCGTCCGTGGTCTCGGCAGGAATCAAGCGCAGACGCGGGTCGATTTCCCACTCGAGCAAGCTGACATCGGCCGGTACTTCGCCGTAGTTGAGTCGTGCTTCGATCACTACGGCGCCCGGGCGCACCTGCAGCCAGAGCAATTGCTCGACTTCGCCCGGCGATCCACTGCGCGTGCCGGTCCCCGCGTCGCGCCAGGAGAGTTCCAGCCGATCGGTCGGCCCGAGCTCGGCACGGAGCTTGCCGTTCTCGTCGTTGACTTGCACGAACCCGAGCGCCGTCGGCACGGCCAGCATCGGCACCGCGGAAGGCAGGTCGACCTCGAATCGGCTGGCCGGCACGGGGGGGATGACCAGCGACATCCCGCGCATTCCCGCGGTGGCTGTCGTGGCGGGCTGCAACGTCAGCTCGAAGCGATAACGGCCCGGGCCAGGCACGTCGAACTCAAGTTGCGAACCGTCGGCGTTCCACTGCGTGGCGCATTCCAGACCGTCGAGCCGCGCACTGTTGGGAACGATGCCCGAGCGTTCGCGTTCCAAGGGAATCACGACGCGACGTGGCGATCCGAAGACGCGCAGGTCGAAGCTGGCGGCAATCTGCCCGACGCTCAACGTGGGTTTGTCCGCCACGGCGGTCAACTCCGTGCGATAGACGGCCGCTTCGATCAAGGTCCCCTGCGGCCCCGACTTGCTCCGCGTGAGGACCTCTTGCAAGCGGTTGTAGAGTTCCTCGGGCACCTGGTAGCGGGCCCCGGTGGGGCGTCGTTCGGCGTCGACCGGAATCAACACCTCGAAAGGTGCATTCGCCTTGGCGATACGGGGGGGCGCGGCTCGACCGATCGACGCCGCCGCTGCCACCGTCAACAACACCAACGACGCCCGCGACACGGTCGAACGCAGCGTGCGCGAGCCGAACGAGTGGCGTTCGACCGGCCGCTCGAGCGTGGGGGGGCGCAAAAGCCCTGCCACGAGCAGCGCGAGCGCCGCCACGAGAATGGCTGAGAAGAGCATCGAGACGGCCGCCGGCACGACCAGCGCCGCCGCGGCGGCGGCCAAGGTGATCACGATCCAGAGACCGCGGGCCGACTGTCGGCGAGGCCAGCCCCAGGCCAGCACCGCCGCAAATAACAGCCAGGCAAAGATCCGGAGGCGATCGATCCGCACGAGCGCATAACTCGCGGCCCCCAGATGGCCGGCGTCGAGCAGATAGACCGTGCCATCGATAGGTCCGGGGGGGATCATGGCGGCAGTGTGCGAGAGGGTCGATTCCAACGGTGCTTGTTGCGACCAGTGCGTGGCCGAGACGAAACGCGTGGGGGGGCCCTCGATCCACTCGGCGAAGTCTCCACGACGAGCCAGCCGCCAACGGGCATCGCCCGATGGAGGCGGATCGAGTTCGCGAGCGTGCTCGGCTCCGCGTCGCGAGGTCGTGAGCAGCAGCGTCTGTTCGTGTGCCACGAGCAACAGTCCGGCGGCTGCAAGTCGATCCTCGCCCCGATCCAGGGGCCGAATGGTGGCGGGGGTCGCGGGGACCGACTGCGGGGTGACGCCGACCTCGAGCAGGGCGTGCTCGTCGACGAGGACGTGCCAGGCCGGGCGCAAGGCCGTCGCGGCTCCTTCAACGAGCGCGCCCCAAGTCTGCGGTTTGCTATTGGTCGTAGGGGCATCGCTTCCCAAGACGGTCAGCGTCTTGGTCACCGCGCGTTCGGCGGCGGTCGCGCGGGCATCGCCGGCCACGAGCGTGTACCAATCGTCCCGGTTCCAGGGCAGGAAGGTCTCGCCCCGCGGCCCCCAGGCAAAGAGACCGAACCAGCGTTGCCCCCAATCGTCGGGCCCTTCTTCTTCCAGGGTGGAATGCGACGGCGGCGAGAGCAGTTGCACATCGTGGGGCAGGGCCACGCGCCAGGTGTGATTCAACCGCTCCAAGCCGGCGGGCAGGCGCGGGGTCGGGTCCTCCAGCGAGTCCACGCTGCTCCAGGAGGAGTGTTGCGTCGAATAACGCACCTCGACCAGCGCGTTCGCGCCGGACGGTGCGAGCGGAATCGTCAGCGTGCGATCTTCCACGTGCCGCGGCAGAGAATGTCCGTCGAGCCGTACTTCGCGTACCATGCTGCCGCGGGGCATCTCGAGCGCCAGGCGGTCGAGCCCCTGCCTGGTCAGACGCAAGGAGAGCAGGTGTTGGGCCGCGCCTTGGGCATCGTACTGCGAGTCGAGATGCGACGACCAGGCCACGGCGGCCGCCTCGGGGGGCGAGGCCGCCGCGCGATGGACGACGAGCACGGGATCGATTTCCGTGTTGACGATGTCGCTGGTCGAGTAGCGGAAGGTGGCCAACGGGAGGAGGGACGCCGTCGTCGCCAGGGGCGGAATCGGCTGCAAACGATGATTGTCGACGACCACCGCCGCGTCGGGGGTCGAACTGATGGAAACGGTCGCCGATTGACTCGTGGCTTCGGGCAGCGTCGCTAGCGATAGCGTCTGGAGATCGGTACGTGGCACGGAGCGCACCGCTTCGAGCGTGAAGGCCACGCTGCGCGGCTGGCGGAGATGAATTTCCCAGACTTCGTCGCTCGACAAAAAGCCCGCCGCGCGGAGTGGACGTTCTTCGAGCCGCCGCGCGGTAAACCAACTGCCGTCGTCATCACCTTGTTGCCAGATTATCGGTTCGTCGCGCGGGGGGATGAATTGCACCAGCATGCGATCCACTCGATTGCCCGTCGGCACGCACTCGACGGTCGTGGTCTCGGCGAGCTCGTTCGCGTGGACAGCGACGTCGACGCGCACCGTGCCCGTGTAGGCGGGTCGCTGATTGACGAACCGCACGGCCGCCTCGTCGGGGGCGGTACGCCAGTCGTAGTAGACGGCATCCGGGGCGCCTTCAAACAAGGTTGCATCCAGCATGGTGCGCAGCGAGGTGTCGAGCGGCGTTGGCGCATGGGTGGCCTCGAATTCAAGGCGCTGCGCCGAGGAAGTGGCGAGCCCCAGCCACTCGTGCCGCACATCGACGCGTTCGTACCTGGCCACGCGCAGATCTTCCAGCCGGATCGTTTCCTCGAGATCCGCGCGCAAACGATGCGCCGTCAAGCGCACGGTGACGGGGTGTTCGACCGTCACCGGTTCGGTCAACCGCAGCAGCAAACGCGAGACGTCCCCTTCCGACGGTTCCACGCGCCATTCGGCCAGCGTGCCGGCCGGCGCCACCTCGAGCGATTCGACGTTCCAGCCGGGATGGAGCTCGGCCATGACGGTAAAGCGGTCGCCGTTCGACACGCGAAGTTGCGTGGCCAGACGGACGAGGATTTCCGTGCCGCTCGATTCATAGAGTGCGACGTTGTCGCAGTCGGTGACCGAACGGGTGGGTCGTAGCAGCAGTTCGACCTGACCGTCGACGGCGAAGAACTGCAGCCCGATGGCATGACCCAGCAGCGGTTCGGCCAGCGGACCGACGCTCGTCTGCCGGGCTCCCGTCGTCTGCAAGCTCTCGGCCACCAGCGACTCGTCGACGCGGAGCGTCGCGGTCCCTTCTTGCCAGAAGACGCCTTGCGGACGGCAAACCGGCAATCGCCAGAGCTCGTCGACCACCGCGGGGGCTACGGCCTGTAACCGCACGATTCGTTTCGTGCCGAGCACCGGTTCTTCGAAGTGCAGCGTGAGGGCGGTCTCTTGCGTCCCGCTCAATTCGTTGCTCGTCCACGACAGTCGCTCCTCGCCCAGGCGTGCCGAAACCAGACGCAGCGCATTCGGCACGCGCACCACCAGGTCGCGGAGCGGCTTGTCGCGCACGTCGAATTCCAACTGCACGGCCACTTCCACGCCACTCAACGAGAGGTCGTAGGTCGACGTTTGCCGGACGATCGCGCGGTCCTCGGGGGTCACGGCGTCGATCGCCATGAACGACAAGATGGTGCTCGTATGAGCGCCGAATTCCAATCGCCACACTTGCGACGCGGTCGCGTTGGTCGTGTCCGGGGGCGTGACGATGCCCTGGCTGGCCTCGACGCGCCAACCGGTGGGCAGGCGCAAGTCGAGTGTCGATTCAACGCCGCGCGGCAATTGCAGGTCGAACGTCACGGCGCCCGTCGCTGCCCCGCGATGGACGAGTTGCCAATCGAAGACCAGCGTTCCCGCACGATCGACCAGTACCGCCAGGCGACGCGAGGAATCGAGTCCCAGAGCGGGCAGGTCGGACTCGCTGGCCTCGTCCACTTCGGCCCAATGAGGGCGCGCGATGGCCACGTTGCAGGGTTCGAGCGGCAGCAGGGCGGGCGCCGCGGCAAGATGCGAGAGGGTCAAGCGGGCCTCGCCCGAAAGTCGCTGCGCACCATCCCACTCGGCCGTGTAATGGGCCGCCGACACATGGGCCGCCAAGGGAGCGCCGTGGGGATCGTTCACGGCCTCGTCGATCTGGCGGATCCAGCTTTCGAACTCCGCGGGGGGAACCGTCTTGTAAGGCACCTTCAGTACGGGCCATTCCGAGACCCGATCGGCCGGCACGTAGACGCGCCGAAACTTCGTCGACGGGGTCTCGCTCGGTGGCTGCGCGCCGGCTCGTGGCCCATGACACGCCACGAGCACGGCAAGCAAGCAAGCGCGGAATGCCGCGCAGGGGGTGCCTGAGGGGCGGATCATGGAACGGAATCCGGAGAGGCAGCCTCGAGGGCCACGGGAGCTGTTTCGGTCGAATCAAGCGAGCCGACTTGCGGTGGTCGGCGAGATCCGCCGCTGTGCGTCGACCGCCGCTCGCTAGTACTGGCCGAACCCGTCGCGGCCGGGCGAATGCGGCGCCGCGCGGCGAAAGTCTCGAGCAAGCCTGCTACCAACGCCAAGACGACCCCGGCGCTCGCGGCCTGGGTCATCAACATGGTGTAGTCGGGGAACAGCAGGGCCGCACTTGCCGCGGCGATAGCGGCGGCCAGCAGCACCCCGCGTTGGCGCAGCGCCGGTACGTACAGCAGCAGCAAGCCTCCCACGAGCGCACAACCCGAGGCCAGGAGCACGAACGTCGCTCGGTGCGAGGTCCAGACCGTGCAGGTGCTAGCCGGACCGAGCGAACTGAAGACGTATTGGTTCTCGCTGCGCGGAATATCGCCGGCTCGCGCGGCGCCGGACCAGGCCTCGAGTTCGGCTTGTCCCCACCAGGGCTGCCTGGCCCAGTAGTAGCCTTGCCACGACCAGTCGAACGCGCGGGAAAGGTTCGTATCGGCGTAGAGCAAATGCTCTTCTGCGGGTAAGACGATTTGCCACAACGTCCGTTCGACGAGCGTATTGCTATCGAAGCGTGGAGCGTCGAGGAGCAAGGCGCCGCGGGGCGGACGATTGGCGAACTGGTACTGCAACTCGACGATGCGTCCCCGATCGGCGGCCTCGACCCCCAAGGGGACCGTGAGCACGCCATTCGTCACGGCAGGCGGAATCGTCTGGCCATCGAGCCGCACGCGGAGGCTTTCGGCGATGATGCCGCGCGGTAGGGTGAGCGACCACTGCGGGCGATGCGAAGTCAGCCGATAGACGGCGCGGTCGCGTCGTTCGGCCACCCCAAACCAACTTTGGACCCAGGCGCGATTGACCCAGGTGCCGCTCAGCGCCAGGGGATCCTCGAGATTGGCCGTCACGGTGAGACGGGGCGCTGGCGGCGCGGCCGCCAGATGGATGCCGCTTGCGCGCAGATTGCCATCGTCGGCGACGGGCTGCCAGACCTCGTCGCGCGTGGACAACTCGATGCCAGGCCGAGCGCGCAAGGTGAGGCTCCCCTGCACTTCGTCGCAGTCGACGGGAACGATCAGCGGAATCTCGCGCACGACGGAAGTCTCGGGAGGCAGGCGTTCGCTCGAGGCGAGATAGCGCACGCCGATCTCGCAGGCGCCGATCCGCGGCGTCGGCAGCAGCAATCGCAAGCGTGCCACGCGCGGACCGTTGGCCGCCGGGGGGGGCGTGGTGGATTCGAGGCGGCTCCATTCGAGGGGCGTGCCGGCGAGCAGAAACTGCGGCCCCTCGCCTGCCAGCAACGATTCGGGAACTTCGACCGTCAATTGCGTCAGCGATTCGTGGGCGATGCGGTAGACCAGCAGCTCATCGACCTGCGTGGCTTCTTTGTCGACTTCGACGTTGGCCGCCAGCTCGGCCGTCACGCGGCGCGAATGCACGTCGAAGTCGGCGGCGAAGAGCGCCTTTTGCACATCGCCACGGTAATAGAACGGATCGCGTTCGCGCGGCGGCAACTCGAGGCGTGGGGGATTGCCCGGCTGCGCAAGACCGGCGATCTCCTCGAGGCGCGGCACCAGGTCGACGTTATCGGCCGGGACGATGACGACGGTCGCCGGGCCCACCGAGTTGACGATCGGCCGCGGCAAGGTGAGCGCGATCTGCTTCGTCCCTTCGTCGAGCGCGCGATGGGCGCGCAGCGTCAACTCGACTTCGCCCGTGATGGGTTGCAGCAGCGGAATGTTGAGCGGGTCGAGCTTATCGAAGGCGACGCCGAACAAGTCGACGAGATTGGCCGGCCCGATCTCGTCGATCTGCCAGCCCTCGTCCGCGAGGGCCAACTCGAGACCGAAGACCTTGGCGCCGCGCACCGTGTAGCGCAGCGTGGCCTGCATGCGAATCTCGTCTCGATCGACAAAGAAGACGAATTGCGGATCGACGGCCACGCGCGACGTGCGCGGCACGACGCGGGCCAAGAGCGAGCAGGGCTGATTGAGATACTCGAAGGCGCCCGCCAGCGATTCGACCTCCAGCGGAGCGGGGAGCGTGGCCACCTGCCGCACGTTGCGACGATCGCCCCAGACGACTTGCCAGTCGCCGACGACCGAGACCGCAATGTGCCCCGTCTGCGGCACGGCCCCCAGCACCTCGACGCCGCCGAGATCGATGTATTCGTTCGGCCCGACGCTGCTGTGCGACTGCTCGATGACGAGTTGCAGACTGGCTTCGGTGGCGCGCTTGTCGAGGCGTACTTCGATCACGCGGCGGTCGGTCTTACTGCCCGGCGTCGTCGCGGCGTCCGTCACCGGAACCAAGGAGTAGCCTGGCTGTTGTCCCAGCACCAGCTCGGCGCCGGCGGGGAGCCGGATGCGAAAGCGGTCGAACTCCCCTTCGCGGCTCTTGATCTTCAGACGCACGTCGGTGCTGGCACTGCGTCCATCGATTTGCGTAACCAGGGTGCCGCTGGCGCTGAGGACGACGGGGGCCTCGGGCATGCCGGCCTCGCCGGCGCGCCAGGCGAAGTCCACCTCGCTCCCCAGGCCGACGAGTGCAAAGCGCGTCTCTTCCGGCGCGGAGATATCCCGTTCGGCAACCAACCCTTCAGCGAGCTGCCCCACGGCGCCGGCCGCGGGCACGACCAACTCGATGCGCGACGTGGGGACGCGCGGCAGTCCCAGCTTCAAACGCGCGTCGCGTCCGACGCTGGACAAGGGGACGACAACCGTCAGCGTGACGCGATGCTCGCCCGGCTTTCCTCTGAGCCACAGCACGTGGCCGTCGGCCCCCGAGTCGAGCACGAGGAAGCTTTCCCCCTCCCCGGCATACACTTCGGGGCCGGTCTTGATGCCCTCGGCCATGCGCAGGGGGATGCGCACCCAATGGTCGACGCTGACGCCGATCGTAAAGGCGACTTCGAGTTCGACGGTACGTTCGCGCACCACCCCCTTGGCGGTGTAAGAAAGGTGGTAGTCCGGGGGCCGGGCCGCCGCATTCAGCCCTCGCTCGACATTGCGGAGGGTCTCGAACTCTTCGAGCGGGAAGTTGATCACCGGCTGCAGCTCGCCCGATTTATCCGGCAGCCAGAAGACCGAGGGTTCTGCCTCGACCACTGGTTTCGCGGCGTCGGGCGAACCGCCCGATGTCGCGGGGGCGGAGCGCGCGGGGGGCGTCTCGGCGTTCTGCGCCGCGGCCAGGCCAGGCCAGCACGACAGCAGCAGCGCCGCAGCGACGATCGTCAACAGGCGACAAGCGCGCAAGAGGTAGCGTCCTGTGCGAGGGTAACGCGGACGGTTCGCGGTACGGTTTCCCAAGGTTGGACAACCTCGTGTCGTCCAGGGATTCAAGCCAGATGAGACAAGATGAGAGCCTTCTCCGCCCGCGCATCCATCTTAGTCCGGCCGGCCCAAGGAATGAAGCTTTTCGTACGCAGACGGGGAACCGAGAGTTGAATGGTTCTTTTGTCGTACCGCGAGGGAGCAATCTTAAGCGCCGTACAGGTTCGCAGCGCTTAGGAAGGGACGTAGCTGCCCGACAGAATGCGGCGCATGTCTTCGTGCAGGGGCTGCGTCGCGGCCGCCAGGAAGCGGGGGCGATCGAGGTTGATCGAGCCGCCGTCGAGCTCGGTCATGATGCCGCCGGCCTCGCGCACCAGCAGCATGCCGGCCGCGATATCCCAGGCATGGGTCTCGGTCGCCCAAAAGGCGTCGAACCGGCCACAGGCGAGGTAGCACAGATTCAACGCGGCCGAGCCGGTGCGGCGGATGCCCTGCGTGTGCAGCAGAACCTGGACGAACGTATTGAGTTCCGGAGAATCTCGACGGACCTGCGGCGGAAAGCTAGCCGCGACGAGGGCCTTGCCGGGGGTCGTCACGTCGCTGACCTGAATCTTCTGGCCGTTGAGGAAGGCGCCGCAGCCTCGTTCCGCCAGATAGCACTCCTGCGAAACCGGATCGTAAACGGCCCCGACGACCAACTCGTGCCCGAGCGCCAACGCCACCGACGTGCAATAGCTGGGGACGCGATGCACGTAGTTCATGGTCCCGTCGAGCGGGTCGACGATCCAGCGGTAGTTGCCCGACGTGGGGGCGTGATGCGAGTCTTCTTCGCCCAGGAATTCGTGGTGGGGAAACTTGCCCAGCACGATCGAGCGAATGGCTTCCTGCGCGGCGAGATCGGCCTCGGTGACAACGTCGGCGGGCCCTTTTTCGCGGATCGCGAAACGGTCGGCCCAATCGAGCAAGATGGTGCCCCCAGCGCGGGCTGCCTCTTCGCAAATCCTTAGAAAATCGGCCATTCCGTTGATCGGGGCTGGGGAAAGAAGCGGGGGGAAATCGGCATGAATGAGGGCATATTATACGGCTTGGGCCTTACCCGTGGGAACCCGCCGTAACACGTCCCAGGCGGGTCCAACGGTGATCGAAAGGAAGACTCCCCGTGGGCACCATCAGGCATTCGATGAGCTACCTAAAGTTTTTTTGAATAATTGCTGGACAAGCGTTTTCGTTTTGCTAGGATCAATCGCAGTTGGCTCGCGAGTGGTCGCTGCCGACGAAGAACGTCGAACGCAAACGTACGAAGGCATCATTCGAGGTTATATTCTTAGGCGCGTTTCGGCCTCTTCTCTGTTCCGGCCCCGCCGCTTCGCCTTGTGCGTTCGGCGGGGTTTTTTTATTGCTGGCAGTCGATTTTGTTGGCGCGTCTGGCGACGGATGACCAATCAACGCCCGATTTTTTCCGCACAGCGATGAAGCCTGAATCTCCCTGGAAATTCGACGATCGCATGGCGCACCTCGAGTGGGGCACGATGCGCGTCCAGGTCGACTTCCGTTCTCCGCAGCATGGCGTGCAGGTGGTTGCCAGCGACCCGTCGCGTGGGGTGCTGCACCTGCTGGGGGTCGAATTGGGCGAGGAAAATCCGCCGCTGGCTGATGTTTTCGTGCGCGGCGGCGATCTTGTGGCCACCTACGAGCAGACCGAGCAGCGTCCTGCCCGCGTGCAGATCTACTGGCGACAGATCGGACCACTCGACGAGGAACGCCTGACGTTCGATCTGATCGTGTCGGTCCAGACGAGCCTGCTCGATAGCTGGCCCAGTCTGATGACGCACAGCAGCGTGCCGAGTCGCCAAGTGCGTCGCCTGGCATCGCTCGCAGAGCCACGGTTCGATCGTCTGGCCAGCGAAACGCCGGTGGCATTGCTGCGAGAAGGTGAAGCCGATACGGCTTGTCTCGAGTTTGCGTTGCCTGCTTCGCCAGCGACCTACGTCGAGATGATCCATCCCAGCGACTTCTGGCGGGGCTCGGTCACGCCGTCGGATGGCGGCCCGCTGGGCGTGCAGTGTGGCTGGGAACTGTTCCCCCAGCACCTGGAGAAAGGGGTCATCCTGCGGGCACGGTTGCGTGGCATTCTTTACCGCGCGGCGCCGGACGAGGCCGCCATCGTCGAGCAGCACGACGAATTCCTGTCCGAGAAGCTCCCCCTCACCGTCTGAGCCGGCCGGCTCTATCTACCGTCGAAACCGGCAGTTCCGGCACCCGCCGACCTGCCTGGCAGGGGATTGGACCGGGGCTTCGTCTGGTATACTGGAACCAGGGTATGCCTGTCTGGTCCGGCGGTTCCCGCCGCGCTTTTTCTCGCCAATCGTGGGGTTCGTAAAGGTGCGCTCGTGCGCCCCGGCGCCGAGACGCGCGAGTTGCCATGTCCGACCGTCTCATTTCCATGCTTGAAGGGGCGCAGCGCCCGCGCATTCTGGTCGTCGGCGACCTGATTCTCGATCGTTACTTGTGGGGGGACGTCGATCGCATCAGTCCCGAGGCGCCGATTCCGTTGCTGCGCGTCGATGCCGAAGAGCATCGTCTGGGCGGAGCCGGTAGCGTGGTCGCCATGCTGGCGGCCCTCGAGGCAGAGGTCGCGCTGGCGAGCCTGTTGAGCGACGACGGTCAGTCGCCGCGCGTGCGAGCCCTGCTCGAGGGACTCGGTGTCGCGAACGATCATCTGCCGGTGGCGCCAGGTCGCCGCACCACGGTCAAGGAGCGCTTCCTTGGTCGCGCGCAGAGCCGCCACGCGCAGCAGATGATCCGCGTCGATTATGAAGAGGCCGGGCCAATCAATGCGGAACTCGAAAACGCCATCGTGACGCTCGTCGAACGCGAGCTCGCGCGCGCCGATCTGGTCCTCGTGAGCGACTACAAGAAGGGCGTCTGCAGCGAAGAGGTCTTGCGCCGCACGATCGCCGCGGCACACGCGGCGGGGGTGCGCGTGGTCGCCGATCCCCTCCGCGGCGGAGATTATCGCCGCTACGCGGGCTGCGCTTGCATTACGCCCAATCGACTGGAGGCAGGCTTGGCGCTGGGTACCACGATCGAAACGCCGGCCGAAGGTCTGGCGGCGGCCGAACGCCTGCTCGAATTCGGTCTCGATTCCGTCGTGGTGACGCTCGACCGCGACGGCATGGCCTGGGCCGATCGCTCGGGGGCTCGGGGATTGTTTCCCGTGCGTCCGCGCCAGGTCTACGACATCACTGGCGCCGGCGACATGGTGCTCTCGCTGATCGGTTTCAGCCTGGCCTCGGGCGCCGAGTTTCCCGAGGCGATCGAGCTGGCGAATATCGGCGGGGGACTCGAGGTCGAGCGTCTGGGAGTCGTGCCGCTCGAGCGGCGCGAATTGATCGACGAATTGCGAGCGCCGCTCGAGGGGCGACGCGCGAAGGTGATCGCGCTCGACCGGTTGCAAGCCGAATTGGCGCGACGCCGCGCGGCCGGACAACAAATCGCGATGACCAATGGCTGTTTCGATCTGCTGCATCCGGGGCACATTGCCTCGCTGCGAGCCGCGCGACAAGAGGGAGACTGCCTCGTCGTCGGATTAAACAGCGACGCGAGCGTGAAGCTGCTCAAGGGACCGCAGCGACCGATCGTGAACGAAGCAGGTCGGGCCGAAATGCTGGCCGCGCTCGAATTCGTCGACTATGTGGTGCTCTTCGACGAGCGGGACGTGACGCGGCTAGTGCGCGACGTGAAACCCGACGTGCTCGTTAAATCGGCCAGCTACACGAAGGAACAGGTCGTCGGACGCGAGATCGAAGCGTACGGCGGACGCGTGGTCCTGGTGCCGTTCGATCCGACCTACTCGACCACGCAGTTGATTGCGCAGATCCAAGAGTCGCGACCCACGGCAGCGGCGAGCGAGCGGCCATGAACGAGAACGCCAGCCGGGCGATGGATCTCTATGTCGGTGTGCCCCTCTGCTGGCTGCTGACTCTGTGGCGCCGCATTCGCACGCTCGTGGGGCTCGAACGTGCCGCCACGGGCGAACCGCGCAAGGTGCTGTTTATCAAGTTGTCGGAAATGGGCGCGATCATTCTGGCCATGCCCGCGCTGGAAGTGGCCCGCGAGCGATTTGGCAAGCAGAATTTGTACGCCCTGATGCTGGCAGGTAATCGCGAGATTCACGATCTGCTGGAGGCGATCCCGCGCGAAAATCAGATGACGATCCGCGACGGCAGCCTGTGGCACTTTGTCGTCGACGTGGCCCGGGCCATGCGACGCTGCCGCCGCGAGGGGATCGACACGGTGATCGATTGGGAGGGTCTCGCGCGGATCAGCGCCATCTTGAGCTTTTTGACCGGCGCGTCGCGGCGCGTGGGCTTGCATCGCTACACGAACGAAGGGTTATACCGGGGCGATTTGTATACCCATCGCGTGGCGGTGAATTACTACGCCCATGCGAGTGAGCAGTTTCTCATGCTTTTGGCGGCGCTCGATGCCTCGCCCGAGGAAACGCCCCTCTTGAAGCAACGCGTGAAGCTCGATGGCTATCGATTGCCTCGCTTCCGGCCCACGGCGGAAGATCGAGCCGCGGTCGACGCCCTGCTGCAACGCTCCGCACAGCGGACGCTCGAGGGGCCACTCGTCATCTTGAACTGCAACCTGATCGATTTGCTGCCGTTGCGCCGCTGGCCGGCGGCGAGCTTTCGCGAGTTGGGCCAACGCCTGCTGGCCGAGTATCCCGAGATCACGATCCTGCTGACGGGACTTTCCACCGAACGCGAGGGCTCGCGGCGACTGGCCGCGGAGATCTCGCCCGAGCGTGCGGTCTCGCTGGCCGGCGAGACGGCCACGTTGCGTCAACTGTTAACGTTGTTCGATCGAGCCGACCTGTTGGTGACGAGCGATTGTGGACCGGCGCACATGGCGGCTTTAACGGATATTCCGATTGTGTCGATCTTCGGTCCGGAGACACCACAGCTTTACGCGCCCCTGTCGCCGCACAATCATTCCTTGTGGGCAGGGCTGGCCTGTAGTCCGTGTATTAATGCGTTTAACCATCGTCGCTCGGCTTGTCGCGAGAATGTGTGCATGCCCCAGATCACGGTCGAGCGGGTGTTGGAGACGATTCGCCGTGCGTGTTCCACGCTGACAGGCAACGCGCGCAGCGATGTCGCCTAGCAGTCGCTTCGACGATCGACGAGTACAATGGCACGAGCCGGGCCAGGTGACGCTATGTCACCTACGCTCGCTGGCGTGCCACGAAAAGATGCATCCTGTCGAGTTCGGCATGATTCCCTTCCAAGACCTGAAACCGATCGCCCACGATCTGGCGGCCGAGCTGCGCGCCGCCGCCGAGCGCGTGTTGGCCAGTGGGTGGTACGTCTTGGGTCCGGAGGTCGAGGCCTTCGAAGCCGAACTCGCCCGCTGGCTGGGCGCGACCCACGCCGTCGGCGTCGCCAACGGCACCGACGCGCTCGAGCTCGCCTTGCGCGGCGCGGGGGTTGTCCCGGGAGACGAGGTCATCACGGTCGCGCATACCGCCGTTGCCACGGTGACGGCGATCGAGCGGGCCGGAGCGAAGCCCGTGCTGGTCGACGTCGAGCCGGAAACGCTCACGATGTGCCCCCGCGCCGCCGAGGCCGCGGTCGGCCCGCACACGCGGGCGATCGTGCCGGTCCATCTCTATGGGCATCCGGCCGATCTGACGGCGCTCGAGGGCATCGCCCGGCGGCATGGCCTGCTCTTGATCGAAGACGGCGCGCAGGCGATCGGCGCCACCGACGCCGAACGAATGGTCGGCACATGGGGGAACGCCGCGGCGTTCAGCTTCTACCCGACAAAGAACCTGGGGGCGTGCGGCGATGCGGGAGCGGTCGTCACGAACGATGCCGCCCTGGCCGCACGCGTGCGTCGCCTGCGCATGTACGGGCAAAGCCGGCGCGATTGCTTCGTCGAGCCGGGCATCAACAGCCGCCTCGACGAACTGCAGGCCGCGCTGCTGCGCGTCAAGCTGCCGCATCTCGTCTCCCTGACCGAGCAGCGCCGAGCACTCGCGCGCGATTATCACGAGCGTCTGATCGGCGTCGTGCGGCCTCACGAACGTGCGGGCGCGAAGCACGTCTATCATCTTTATGTCGTGCGGCACGATGCGCGCGATCTGCTCGCCGAACGCCTGGCCGCCGCCGGAGTCGAGACACTGATACACTATCGAACGCCAGCGCACTTGCAGCCGGCGTTCGCCCACCTGGGCTACGCAGCGGGCAGCCTGCCGGAAACGGAACGCGCGGCGCACGAAGTCCTTTCGTTACCCCTGTATTGGGGACTCTCGTCCGCAGAAGTCGCCACGATCTGCGACGCCGTACGCGACTGCACGGTCGAGGTGCGGTCATGAGCAGGACGTTCACACCGACCGATTTTCGCGGCGCTCGAGCGCTCATCACCGGTGGCATGGGCTTTCTCGGCAGCAACCTGGCCCGTACGCTCGTCGAGCGTGGCGCCGAGGTCACGCTCGTCGATGCGATGATTCCCGGCTACGGCGGCAACCTGTTCAACATCGAGCCGATTCGCGATCGCGTCACGATTAACTACAGCGATATACGCGACAGGAACGTGATGAACTACCTCGTGCGGGGGCAGGACTTCGTCTTCCACCTGGCGGGGCAGGTCGATCACATCCTCAGCCTGAGCGACCCCTTTCCCGACATTGATATCAACGTCAAGGGGACGGCCGTCGTGATGGAGGCCTGCCGGCACCACAATCCCGGCGTGCGGGTGATCTACAGCGGCACGCGGGGGCAATATGGCAAGCCAGCCGCGCTGCCGGTGGCAGAGACGGCCGCGACCCAACCGCTGGGTATTTACGAGATCACGAACCTGGCCGCGGAGAAGATCGTCGAAGCCTATCACCTGGCCTTCGGCGTCCGGTCGGTCTTGTTGCGGATTACGAACACCTACGGCCCGCGTTCGCAGATGTTGCACTCGCGGTACAGTGTGGTGAACTGGTTCGTCCGTTTGGCGCTCGATGGCGAATCGATTCCGGTGTTTGGCGATGGCCGCATCTTGCGAGATTTTCTCTACGTCGACGACTGCGTCGAGGCGATGCTGGCCTGCGCCACGCACGACGCCGCCCTGGGGCAGATCTTCAACGTCGGGGTCGATCGTCCCACCAGCTTTATCGAGTTGGCCGAGCTTGTCGTGCAGGCGGCCGGCAGCGGACGTTGGCATTTCGCCCCCTTCTCGCCCGAGCGCAAGACGCAAGAGCCGGGAGACTTCTACTCCGACATCACGAAGATTCGCACCCTGCTTGGTTGGGAACCGCACACACCGCTCCAGGCGGGGCTCGAGGCGACGGCCGACTTCTATCGCGCGCATCGAGAACACTACTGGTAGCGGTCTCCACGCTATCCCAGCGTCGAACGGAACCATATGCACGACGGATATGCCGATCCCGTAGTTCGCCCCGTGGGGAGCCCCATCCCGGCGGGATCGTCGCGCGCCGCCGTGTCGGTCGTCGTGCCGGTGTACCACAACGCCAACAGCCTGCACGAGCTGTTGAACCGTTTACAGGCGGTGGCAGACAGAAATCCGGAACACTTCGAGTTCGTCTTCGTGGACGATGGTTCGCGCGATCGCTCGTTCGAGGTGCTGCAAGATCTACTCCGCCGCGACGATCGTGTGCGCGTCGTCAAGCTGACGCGCAACTTCGGCGCGAGCGCCGCCTGCACGGCGGGATTGAGCCTGGCCACCGGGGACGCGATGGTGGCTGTCTCGGCCGATCTGCAGGATCCGCCGGAAATCATCGATCAGATGCTGGCCCGCTGGCGCGCCGGCTACCGGCTGGTGCTGGCCTCGCGCACGGAACGGCACGATCCGTGGCTGACGAAGCTGACGTCGCGCCTGTATTGGAAGCTGTTCCGCCGGTACGCGATTCCCAACATGCCCGAGCAGGGGAGCGACTACTGCCTGCTCGATCGCCAGGTGATGGAGGCGCTGCGCGACACGCACGAGCCGAGCGGCGGCGTGGCCACGCTGGTGTGGACCGGCTTCCAGCCGGCGATCATCGAATACGAGCGCCAGGCCCGAGCCGCGCATCACGGCCGCTCGTCGTGGACGTTCGGCATGCGCATCAAATACATGATCGATTCGTTCGTGGCCTTCTCGCACGTGCCGATCCGCGCCGCGTCAATGCTCGGCATTTCGCTGGCCTTCGTCGGCGTCTGCTACGCGGTACTCGTCCTCTTCGCTTATGCGGTGGTGGGCGTGCCGGTGGCCGAGCCGGGCTGGGCCTCGTTGATGGTGGTGCTGCTGGTCGTGTCGGGCGTGCAACTGATCATGACCGGCATCTTTGGCGAATATCTGGTGCGCACGCTCGAAGCGGCGCGGCGCCGGCCCACGTTCATCATCGATCGGGTACTGACACCAGAGAATGTGCCGCATCTCGATGCTGGTGGTGACGTCCCCCATCCCGACGAGCGCGCGGGGGGAGCGTCTTCGTTCTCCACTCAGCCCTCGACCGAAGAATCAGAGCCCTGATCCCGGCGAGTCGCGCGGTTCGCGCCCCGATCCGATCGTTTCCCGTTCGTTTGAAGTATGAGTGACGCCGCTCGACCATCCTCCGGCACCGCGACAGCCGCGGCCGCGCTGCGCGCCGATCGCGAGCGCGCGGCCGATCCGATCGGCGCGTGGCTGCGTCCGCAGGAAAAAAGACTGATCGTAGCGATGGCCTTGCTGGCGGCGCTCCGCGTGTGGCTCTATGCGGCGGCCTTTCCCTTCTGGAACAACGTCGACGAACCGCAACACTTCGACGCCGTGCTGAAATACTCCGAGGGGCGTTGGCCCAATGCCAAGGACAGCCTGTTCGATTCCGATTCCGCGGCGATGTACGTCCTGTACAACTCGCCCGAGTTCTTCGCTCGCCGCCAGCCGGGGCAGACGCCTGTACCCGAATCACAGATCCCGCGGCAAATCGCCCTCCCCCAGGTTCACCACCGCATCTCGCAGATGACCGAGTTGGTGAATACCGAGTCTCACTCGTGGCCCAGCTATTACTTGCTGGCCGGGGGCTGGTTCCGCCTCGGAGGATACCTGGGCATGCGTGGCGCATCCCTGCTCTATTGGCTGAGATTTCTCGCCCCACCCCTCTACGGACTCGCGATTCTTGCTAGCTGGTGGTACGTGCGGCGAGCGTATGCGAGCAACATGTTCCTGCGCATCGGGACGCCCCTCTTGCTCGCCGTGTTCCCCCAGGATGTCTTCTATGGCATCAATGCCGATGTCCTATCTCCCGTCGTCGGCGCGGCGGTGCTGGCGATTTGCCTGCGCGTCGCCCTGGCCGAACGATCGTGGGTGTGGTACCTGGCGGCGGGGTTGTCCGCCTCGGTCGGCGTGCTCATCAAGGCGACGAACTGCGTATTCTACGTGCCGCTGTTCCTGGTCACGCTCGTCCGCCTGCGGAACTTCCGCTCCACGGCGACCAACGGCCTCGACTTGTCGCGTTTGGCGCTGGCCTGGTTTGCCGCCGTGGCGCCAGTCGTCTGGTGGCTGGCGCGCAATCGTCGCTACGTGGGAGACTGGTTCGCCAGCCGCGAAAAACTCGAGGTCCTGGGCTGGCACGTGAAGCCCATACACGACTGGCTCGATCATCCGATTTTCACGCCCCGCGGCGCGGGCACGTTTCTCAGCGAGTTGGCGGTCACCTATTGGCGTGGCGAATTGATCTGGGGGGGCGATCGCCTGGCGTGGCCCCCGTTGGATCAGTTTTTTCTCTGGTCAACCGCTGTGCTGCTCGTGGTGGCCCTCGTCTTCAATTGGCGCGAACGCACCAGGCTCGAACTTGCCGAGCGGCTCGCCAACCTCATGAACGTCTGCTTCGTAGCAGCGGCCGTCCTGTTGTTGGCGGCGCTCTCGCTCCCGTTCCATTTCGGGCCGTCCCACTATCCCTCGGCCGAGCATCCCTACTTCACCTCGGGGCGATTGATCATCGGTACCTTGCCCTCGTTCGGGGTCCTGTATCTGCAGGGCATCCAATACTTCGTGCGCCGCTGGAGCTCGAGCGCGCCCTACTTTATCTTGACGCTGCTCGCCGCCGGGCTCGTGCTGGGAGAGATCTATCTGAGCGTAGACGTCTTCCGCAGCCCTTACAACTGGTTCCACCTGATCGATTAACAACCATTAACAAAGTATAAACACGGATTAACGAAACAAATATCGCCGGGCGCCCGGCATGACCTCGCCAAAGCACCTGCACTACACAACAAAAAACATGAATCAGTCGCGAGCCCAATACCTGCGCCTGGCCGACAATCGCCTCGGTCTGCGCGCGCTCGGCGAGGCCGCCGCCGCTCGCCGCAAACTGGTCTGCTTTCCGCATGCCGGCGGCCAGTCGCTGGCCTTTCGCGAGTTGACCGACGCGCTGCCCGACGAGTGGAGCGTGTGGGGGGTCGATCTGCCGGCGCATGGTTGGGCCGCAGGGCCGCCCCTGACCGATATCCCCGCCATCGCCGAGTTCTGCCTGGCACACCTTCCCGGGGAGATCCTCGACGGGGCGATCCTCTTCGGCCATAGCCTGGGGGGATGTGTCGCCTTCGAGATGGCCTCGCGTCTGGTGGAAAGGGGGCTCGCGCCGCCGGCCCTGGTGCTCAGCGCCACGCGGCCCCCGCATCGGTTGAATGACTACGAGTCGCTGGCCCGAATGGAAGACGCCCACCTGCTCGAGACGTTGATCTTCATCGGCGGGCTGCCGAGCGATTGGGCCACCGAGCCGGAGATGTTCGACCACTTCAAGGGAGCGATTCGCTCGGATCTGATCGCCTTCGAGAATTTTCGCATCGAGCGTCCCCTCTCTGGCGTGCCCACGCTGATCCTGGCTGGCCTCGAGGATGTCGTCTGCCGGCCAGAACACAGCTTCGAGTGGTCGCGCTACTGCGCCGACTGCCAGGTCGAGCTGGTGCGAGAAGGACACGGGTTTTTGCAGTCTCAGCCCGGCTGGATTGCCGAGCGGCTGTTCGCCTTTCTCGGCCCCGCGCGCTCCTGACGCCCCCATCGTCCCGCACCGCACGTGCGATCACGACCACCCAGGTAGCCCGCCGCGCGTCCCCGACGGGGGCGTGCCGGTTCCTCTCTCCCCCTTCCGGCGCCGATCCATCCCGCGTCGTAAGTTGTTTTATGGCGTTTTCCCCCCTGCCAGCCATTCCACCCAAAAGAACGGGTTTTCAGACGTAATGTGATACGACAGTGGACTTTATAGAAGATTCATCAATAATCGAGAAACAGGGTGAATCTACTAGAGGAAAACCCGGGTAGGCTTGCTACAGAGTTGGCAACAGTTGAGATGGCATCCACGATGAGCGTGTGCGAGCTGGACGCTCCCGGCCCCACGGGCGCGTCCCTTCCCCCCCAGTCAGAAAAAGCGCCCGCCGGGGTGCTCCACAAGCTACGCAAGGTGGTCCGCGCGGCGGCCCTTTCGTGGCAGATCGTGGGCATTGCCCTGCTCTGGTTCGCGGCCCTGAACCTCTTCGCCTGGCTCCTCTTAGGGGCGCGAGACAAGAACCCGGCCTTCGTCTCGACGGCCATGGCATCGCTCGACACCGAAGACGTCGAGCTCGCCAAACGTTTTGCCGAGGAATCGGCCCGACTCAACGGTGGCCGCGTGCGCGGCGAGATGATGCGCTGGGAGCCGTACGCCTACTGGCGGATGCGCGAGTCGCGCGGCAGCTTCATCAACGTCGGCGAGGACGGCCTCCGCCGCACGCTGCCTGCCGGGCAGGCCGACGCCAGTGTCCCGCGCGTGTTTCTCTTTGGCGGTTCGGTGATGTGGGGGACGGGCTCGCGCGACGAGCACACCATTCCCTCGTATCTGGCCCAGTTCTTGAGCGAGTCGGGGCTCGAGGCCGAGGTGCTGAACCTGGGGCAGATCGGCTATGTCTCGACCCAGGAACTGGCCGCGTTCGAGCAATGCTGCCGCCAGCAGAACGTGCCGACCGTGGCGTTGTTTTTCCATGGGGTGAACGACGTGTTCTCTTCGATCGTCAACGGCGAGCCCGGCCTGACGATGCACGAGATGAACCGCGAGCGCGAATTCAACCTGTTGAATCGCAACACGCCGCGCCCGGCCGCCGAGGCCTTGCTGCGTAACCTGCCGATCTACCGCGTGCTGGTGCCCAGCAGCGAACCGGCCCAAACCGTCGGCCAGCGAGCCCAGCAAAGCATGCAACGGCTGGTCTCGCGCCGGGCGAGCGATCCAGACCTCATCTCGAAGCTCGACAGCTCACTGGTCCTGCGACCCCTCGACCCTGGCGAATCGAGCAACGACCGTCTGCTGGCCCTGGTGATCGAAGAGTTGATGGTCGGCACGGCCGAGTGGATGAAGACCAACTCCGCCATCGCCACCTCGCTGGGGGCGCAATTCGGCACGCAAGTGGTCGACGTGTGGCAGCCGACCGTCTTCTCGAAAGCGGCCCCCTCCCCCTTCGAGCAGCAGATCATCCAGCAAGAGGTGGTCTTATGCACCGCGTTCCGCGCGGCCGATCGCTACATCGACGGCCTCTCCGCCAGTAGCAGCCAACGCCCCTCCCCCAGCCTGGCCACCAACCTGCCGCGCATCGTCACGCTGGCCGGTGTGTTCGACGGCAGCGAATGGTCGGGCAAGACCGCCTACACCGACTTCTGCCACCTCAACGAACCGGCCAACCGGGCTATCGCCCGGGCGCTGCTCCCGCTCGTGCTCGAGGCGCTCGAGCGTTCGCCCCAGGACATGGTCGCGTCGGACGCCGATCACATGTAGCGCGGCCGGACAGATGCTCTGCCGTTTCGTCCCCTCGGGCGCGGGAACCGTCGCTCCACTCTCCCCTTCACGATGCTCGCGAGTGGATTGTCTCGAGCAGTCGATGATGTTCGCAATTCGATCGGCGAACGAATTGCCCGACTCCCATTCGTCCATGATCTCATTGAAAGAACGTGACCGCTCATCGTGTAATCACTCCAAATATGTCACATGTTACATGGCATATTACACAAGCTCACCATCGACTCGGCGGCGCCGGACACGGACAAGAACCCGGCGTGGGGGCGTGCATGCACATTACCTGCGTTGCCTAGAGTGCCATTTGCTCGTCGTATACGATCTCGGAGCGTGGCGAGCCTGGCGATCGGTCACCACTCAACTTGGAATTGAACCCATCGACAGAACACCGGGGGCCTTTACCTGCCGCCAATCACGGGCGTGTTCGGCGGCCGTGCTTTGCCAACCCCTATTCTTGGGTTTGACAAAACACCAGTCGCCGGCGCACTCGCTTCTTGCTCCGCGCCCTCTAAAACTTGACGCGGTTGAACGGCGGGCTGAAGATGGATTCAGTGGTGGTCGCGCGGCAAACGTGCGGCATTCGCAATTTCGCGGGAGCAGACATGATTCAACTTGGAGCGAACGATCTATCAGTGCCTCCTCCGACGTTGCGCAGCAATTCCAGGAAACGCATTGCCTTTCGGCTGTGCGCTATCGTCACGGGCGTTTTCGTGGGCGTGGTGCTCACCGAAGTATTCCTACGGCTCACTGTCTTACGATCTATTGTCATTGAACGAGTCCTCATTAACACTCATCCGGACAGCTACCCGGCGCTATGGACCCTTTGCCTGTCCGAGAACCTGGAAGAAGCATGCACACCCACGCCGGCCATTACGGGGCCATCGGATGAGTGGAAATTAATTCGTCTAGCAGCGCCGCTAACGGACTCCGACCAGACGTGTAGCTTGGACAAGCTTTCGGAAACCCCCTGGTCGCTAGCCTACCCTCGCTTTCGTGGGGGAGTGTTACATCAAGAGTACGACCACAGGGCTCCAAACGGAAAGCACCGCATCCTCGGTGTCGGCGACTCCTTTGGACTCAGTTGGGGGGTGCCGCGTGATCGCGGACTGTTCGGACAACTGGAAACTATCTTGGGGAAAAACTGCGAGGTGCTAAACGTCTCGCGGCCAGGACTTCATACGGACGAGGAACTGGCATGCGTCAAAGCGGCCCTGGAGGTTTATCAGTGTCCGCTCACGATCGTGCAGTGGTTGCCTAACGACATTCACATGGCTGGTCCCGAACCGGAGCAGGTTACCGGTCGAAGAATGTTTCCTGATCCGCCGCGTAATTGGATGGATCACAGTCGAATTGCTATGATATACCATGCCGTTTGCTTTCAGGCTGAATCCTGGAATTGGCAACTCAAGAGTTACGATCCAGCCTACAATCCTGAGGGATTGCGACAATTCGAGGAGTCCGTTAAGGGCTTCGCCACACTCCCTAACACGCGCGTCGTCTTCGTGCTCTATCCGCGGCTTGAAGGGCGGGTAGGCAGCTATCCTTACGCGAAGGTCCACGAGCAAATTGCCGAAATGCTGCACCGGCATGGCATTCCGGTGCTTGATTTGCGAGCGGCCTTCGAAGGACATCAGCCCTGGTCGTTGCGTCTGCACGCCAACGATTCTCACCCGAACTCCGCCGCGCATGGCATCGCCGCCCGAGCGATCGCGGCCTGGCTGCGGCGCGAGTTCCCCGAGTTGGTGCCGCCGTAAAAGGGGCGTGCGGGGAGCGCCGGCATGGCCATTATCCACTAGCAGCCTGGGGAAGAATGCCCGCATGGCACTCTTCTTCCCTCGCCAGGTTCGCAACATCACGACGGACGTCGCAAAGTTGTGAGCGCATCCTGCGATCCGCACAGGCCGAGGAAGACTTCCCCAGCCTGCTAGGCGGTGTGAGATTGCTTCAACAGCTCGATCACCTGTTGCAGATCGGGCGCCAGCGGCGCCTCGACCGTCATGCGCGTGCCCAGAATGGGGTGCGTGAATTCGATCCGCCGGGCGTGCAGGGCCTGGCGTTCGAGGACGACCGTCTCGGCCTCCTCCGCGCGACCGGTGATTTCGCCCCGCGTGATGCGGCTGCGACCGCCGTACTGCTTGTCGCACAAGACCGCGCAGCCGATGCTCGCCAGATGGACGCGGATCTGGTGCGTGCGGCCCGTCTTGGGCAGCACGCGCACGGTGGCGAAGCCGCGGAAACGTTCGACGACCTCGTAGAAGCTTTGCGCCGGCCGGGCCGTGCCGCTCGTGGGGCGGATGGCCATCTTCTCGCGCTGCGTGGGATGCACATCGATCGGCGCGTCGATGCGATCGCGGTCGCGGTCGGGCACGCCGGCCACGATAGCCGCGTATTCTTTCTCGACGGTGCGGTCCTCGAACTGCCGCGCGAGATGGATATGCGCGGGATCGTTCTTGGCAACCAGGATCACGCCGCTCGTGTCGCGGTCAAGCCGATGCACGATGCCAGGTCGAGTCGCGCCCCCCACCTGGCTCAACGAGTTGAAGTGGTAGGCGAGCGCCGCGGTGAGCGTGCCCGACCAGTGCCCCTTGGCCGGATGCACGACCATGCCGGGGGGCTTGTTGATCGCCGCCAGGTGCTCGTCCTCATAGAGGATGTCGAGCGGGATGTTCTCGGGACGCGGGCCTTGGCGAGGAAGCTCGGGCAGCGACAACGAGACGACCTGGCCGGCCTTGAGCGCGTGCGAGGCCTTTTCGCGCTTGCCGTCCACGCGCACGGCGGCGGCATTGATCACGCGGCGGAGAAAAACACGGCTGTAGGCCGGAAACTGACGGGCCAGATACCAGTCGAGACGGCAGCCGGCGAATTCCTCGGTCACGATCAGCTCGACCGGTTCGCCACTAAGTTCGTCGTGCGACATCCGCGTATCATGAGATCGCGTTACGGCTGCGAGACAGGTGTTTCCTCGGCGGGAGCCGATTCCTGGCTCGCCTCTTCCGAAGTTTCGTCGGCGGGGGGTTCGCCTGCGCCTTCCGCGGGAACCGCGTCCCCTGCGGGCGTGGTGGGATCGAAATCCAGGTTCAGGCTCTCGAGCGACATTTCGCTCGAGCCCTGTCCGCCGAGGCCTTGAATGCCATCGAAGATCGGGTTGAGATCTTCCTGCGGGGGCTTCGGATCTTGCAACGCGAACCAATCGTAGAACGCCTTCGTGGCGGGGCGATCGAGATCGGCCAAACGTTGAGTCGCCTCATCCGAGTAGGCGGAGTTCGGGTAGTCTTTGAGCAGGCGGTTGTACGCGTCGCGGGCGATGTCCAACTGATTCAGCGATTCGCTGGCTCGGGCCAGACCCAGCAGGGCGCGCTGGCGGGGAATGTCGCCGGCGGCCGGTTCGTCGGCGACGAGCCGGTAGTTTTCCATCGCCGAACGCAACTCCTGGTTGGCTTCGTTGCGATCCTGAAACAAGGCCTCGGTGCCGCGCTCGGCTTGAATGTCGGCCAGATCGAGGCGCGCCCAGCTACCGACGGCCGTGCCGCGGTACGCATCGGCCACGGCCTGCATCTGGTCGGGCGTGGGGCGCGTCATGGCCGCGAAGTATTTTTCCCAACCCTCGGCCTGACGCTTCTCGGTCTGCCGCGAGAGGTAATAGATCGAGCCGAAGATGACCACCGCCGCCACGACGACGCCGGCGATGAGCTTGGTGTAGGGCTTTGCCGTCTCGACTGAATTCCCCATCCAGTCGGCAAGTTGATTGGTCTGCAATTCGTGACGGCGTTCGGTCTTCATGCGTTCCCTGCTTGGATCGGGCAGAAGAAAAGGGCGATCGGCAGCCTCCTGCCGACGATCGAAACGGACCAGCGGCCCGCCAAAGTAAAAGCGACGGGCGACGCCACACGACGTCGGATGCAGCCGCCGACGAGCAGCACTGGCTCGCGCCGCGGACTGCCGAATCCGGCATGTGGTGTAACGTTCGGGAGTATAGGGCACAAGCTCGAAACCGGTCAAGCGGTAGGACTTGCGGGAAATCTCGCGGGTTTAGGGGCTGGGTGGGGGGGAGTTTACCGGCGAACGACGGGAACGGTGGTGCTGGTCGCGACGAGACCACGCGTCGACCAGTAATTCGCCTAGCTATCGATGACGGATTTGCTATACTTACTTTGTTGGGGTCGAAGAAAGTCAAGCCCCTGCCTGCTTGAGACTCTCCTCTCAGATCGCGCTACAGCGAGCTGCCGCGGACGGTTCTTTAGTCGCGGCTGACTTACTCACCTCTTTTTCTACCTGGACGATTCTGCCTGTGCCCGCATCAGGGGTTGGTGGGGCGGGGTATGGCGTCCACTCGACGTTCTTTCGATTTGTTTAGGGAGTTTTTGCGACGATGGCTGAAGGCACGATCAAGAAGCTGATTGCGGACAAGGGATTCGGGTTCATCAAGGGAGACAACGGTGAGTTGTTCTTCCACCATTCTTCGGTGCAAGGCGGCACCTTCGAGACGCTCCGCGAGGGCCAGAAGGTAACGTACACCGAAGGCCGCGGTCCGAAGGGTCCCCGCGCTGAGTCGGTCACCCCCATCTAGTCCGGCTGAAATCAGCAGCCAGAAACAACTAACCGGCTAACGCTTGCCCACGGGGCGAAGCGTTAGCGAGCCAGCCGCCGCGACGAGTCGCGAACTCGACGCACCGCGAGAACTTCGGCCAAAAACAAAACCCCGCAGCACAACGCGGTGCTGCGGGGTTTTTGTTTTTCTGACCGCGACAGGAAACGAGCAACGGGAACCGCACCACGGCAGCCGTGAGAGATGTCCTCTCGGCTTATTCCTTCGCGCCTTGGCGGTAAGCAATCATCGGCTTTTGCTTACCGCCAAGGCGCGAAGAGCGCGAAGGGATGGGAGGAGTATTGGCCCTTCGCGGTTTTTCCGCAGGGCCACGGGCCTAGCGTTTGGTCGGCGGGTCGGCCAGCTTCAGGAGCTGCTTGCCGAGATTCTTTCCCTCGAACAGGCGGAGCAATGTTTTCGGGATGTTCTCAAAACCTTCCTGAATGTCTTCTTCGATGCGGATCTCGTCGGCCATCACCCAGCCTGCCAATTCAGCAATGGCCTCGCCGAAACGCGGCAGATAGTCGAACACAATAAAACCTTCCATCCGCGCTCGCTGCACGAGCAGACTCAGGTAATTCGCCGGACCGGGCACGCGCCCCTCGGCGTTGTACTGCGAGATGCCCCCGCAGAGCGAAATCCGCGCATGCAGCGCCAGGTTGTTCAGCACCGCCTCGAGCGTCTCGCCACCCACGTTGTCGAAGTAGACGTTAATCCCCTTGGGGCATAGCTCCTTCAACCGCCCGGCAACGTCCTCGCTCTTGTAGTCGATCGCCGCATCGACCCGAGCACGTTCAACGAGCCAGCGGCACTTGTCGGATCCACCGGCGATGCCGATCACGCGGCAGCCCTTGATCCGCGCGATCTGTGCCACGACGGAGCCGACGGCTCCCGCCGCCCCGGAGACGACGACCGTTTCGCCAGCCTTGGGATCCGTGATGTCGAGCAGCCCGAAGTAGGCGGTGAGGCCCGTCATGCCGAGCACCCCCAGGGGCCAGGTAAGCGGCACGCCGGGGGGAATCTTGGTGACGGGCACCGGCCCGCCGCCGGTCGTGGCGGCGTAGTCCTGCCAGCCGAAGGCGCCGACGACGAAATCGCCCGCCTCGAAGCCCGGCTTCTTCGATTCGATGACCTGCGCCACGGCCGAGGCCCGCATGACCTCGCCGATGCCGACGGGGGGAATGTAGGAGGGGCGATCCCACAACCAGGCTCGCATCGCCGGGTCGAATGAAAGATAGAGATTCCGCACCAGGATCTGGCCGTTGCGCGGCGTGGGAATCGGCTCTTCGCGATATTCGAAGTTCGCCTCCGAGACCATGCCTTTCGGCCGAGTCTTGAGACGCCACTGGCGATTGATGTTTGCATTAGACATAGAATTCATTTCTGTAACGCAAGGTGATTGGATGATGTGGCGATGTGTCGTGATCAGTTGGCGGCGAAGCGAAGGCTGGTCGTGAATGGCATCAATCCCATCCCGACTTGATTCCGAAGGAGGCGAGCAGATCGAGGAACGATAGAAACAGCGGCCACGTAGCCAGCAGCGCGACCCACTGCAATGCGACGAGCGAGCGTTCGATCGCGCGACGCGAGAGGTGATGCCCCATGTTGGCGAGAGCAGTTTGCCAATAATCCACGCCGGCACATGCCGCCAACGGCGCATAGAACATACCGGCAAAGATCACGAAGGGCATCACCACTAGGCCGACTAAGAACATACCGACGTAGAGAACGCCGCACGCCAGGTATACCAACGCTGGCGGGACCGTCCACATCAACGCCCCGACAAAGCTCTTTCCCGTAACGGCGATAGAACGGCTCTTTGACGCAGCGATGGCGCTGGCGAAAAACACCACCGCGTAGAACATCGCTAGCGCACCGGAAAGTGTGTTCACGAGTCGTGGAAGCATCAGCCACAAACCGGCTGCCGTGATCGTGACCGTGGCCAACGAAAGCAACACGACCGGCACAAACGAGGCAGCCACCCAGACAGCGAGGTCACGAATGCGACGTTTCGGACTTTGATCCGACTGTCGCATAGCTTGAAACGAGCTTGACATCGGAAGCCGATCTAAGGGGTGGCAGCAGACATGGACTCAGTCTTGCGGCACGTTCGGCAGTTCGATCTCGGCGGCAGGGACAATTCGGATCTGATTTTCCACACCGATCACAATGGGTTGACCCAGTAGTTTGTGACGGCGAATTTCCTCGGCGACCGCCTGCTGGATCGCCCTTTCCACGAGCGTTGCTTCGCGCTCGATGGCATCAAGATCGATCGACGGTTGATTCACGCTGCGCCTACAGCTTGGAACGCTTCCCAGGCCGGCTGGTCTGCAACTCGCGTTGCATGAATACCTGCGCCGACCGCGATCATGCGTGGCCGTGCGGAGCTATTATCGTAGATATGCCAGTAGTCCGCCAGCGGTTGGTAGAGTTGGAAGAAATTTCGTGCGCCAGCGCGGTATCATCGACGAATGGTAGCTTCCGGCACGCTGTGACCACCTTGAGCAAATCGTTCTGCAACTCTCTGGACCGCCAAGTCCGGACTCGGCAACCAGAGGTAGACCAATCGAAGCGAATAGCCCGAGGACAATAGCTGCCGGATCCACGGCGCGAACGTACGACTGGCGAGGGTCGTCTCAAGCGCAGACTTTCTCACGCTTCCCGCACGGGTGGATAGGTCGCTACCTCGATGTGGTATCCGTCCGGGTCGCGGAAGAAGAGTTGCGTCACGTCGCGGTCGGCGACGTAGTTCGAGCGGTACGCAATGCCGTGTTCTTGCAGCAAGGCTTCGGCCCGTTTCACGTCGTCGACATGCAGCGCGACGTGGGCATCGCGAGTCGAGATTTCGCCCTCGCTGCGGGGGGCGTCGTCCGACACGATCAGGTGGATCTGCAAGCCATAATTGTAGAGCCAGGCCCCCCCGAAATTGAAATTCGGCCGCGGAATCTCGCGAAAGCCCAACACGTCGCGGTAGAACGCGCGGCTCTCTTCGAGGTGCCGCGTCAATCGGGCAATGTGGTTCACCGATTGAATCGGCAGCGGCGCGGGCATTGGCTCGGTCCTTGCGTAGTCGGCACAGGCAGGGTTTGACTTGCCGCAATATACGCTCGGCCCCGGCGCGGCGAAAGCAACGGAATCTGGAACACTCCACGCGGGATACGCCGAATCGGAGCCGATATTTGCCGGCGCTCTTCAATCTGCCTGCGGCGCATGTTAAACAGAAGGCGCGGGAGACGCCCCTGCACGGTCCAACCGGGCAGACGAGCGACGCTACCTCTCGGTTCGTTTCGCCGTGCAACGCGGCGAGTGGGGACGAATCGTGGCGTCCGCGACCGGGCCGGCGACCAAGAGCACCTGGCGCCGCGCACTCCCGACCACCACACCACTCTCCCTAGCAATCGTGCGAGGCACAACGATGACCCTGCAAACTCCAAACGTCAGGCACGCCCTGTTCCTGACGCTAACGCTTTCGTGTTCACTGTTGGGCTGCAAGCCGTCGTCGACTACGCCTGCGTCGAACGGCGATGCCGCGCCGAGCCACACGACCGAGGCCGCCAGCGACGCCACCAGCGTGCCCGCCACGCCGGCCGATGAAGTCACCGACCATTCGACGTCGCCCGCGGGGGCCGCCACGGCCCCCGCGCCGAAGCAAAAGGTGCTGCTCGGCTCCCCCGATCTGACGACCGGCATTCCGGGGGACGGTCCTTTGACCGACGAGCAAATCGCCGCCTGGCTCAACGACCCGAAGAACAGCGAGATCCTCGAGATCGAATTGCCCGTGGGGCTCGATAAGGGGATCGCGCAGGTGAAGGGGCTGCACGACAATCCCCTCACGCGGGCCAAGATCGAGCTCGGCCGTCAGCTTTACTTCGACAAGCGACTGTCGTCCAACGCCACGATTAGCTGCGCCGACTGCCATCACCCCGACGAAGGCTACGCCAAGCATACGCAGTTCGGTATCGGCGTGGATGGACAGCAGGGAGGTCGTAACTCACCCGTCTCCTACAACCGCATCCTGAGCGACGCGCAGTTCTGGGACGGCCGCGCCGCCACGCTCGAAGAGCAGGCCAAGGGACCGATCGCCAACCCGATCGAAATGTCCAACACGCACGAAGTCTGCTGCACGACCGTGGGCGAAATCCCGGGCTACAAGCTGCAGTTCGAGCAGATCTTCGGCGGCGTCTCGATCGAGGCGATCGCCGAGGCCATCGCGAGCTTCGAACGGGCGATCGTGACCGGCCCCTCGCCGTTCGACTACGAAGAGAAGCTGAAGGCGTTCGAAGGCATCGATCCCGAAGAACTGAAGGAAGACGATCCCGAGACCTACGCCGCGTACGAAAAAGCCGTCGCCGATGCCGAAGCGCATCCCATGTCGGAGAGCGCCAAGCGTGGCATGGCCCTCTATTTCAGCGACAAGACCAACTGCAGCGCTTGCCACGTCGGCCCGAATCTGACCGACGAGCAGTACTACAACATCGGCGTCGGCATGGCGGCCGAGCCCCCCGATCTGGGCCGGTATGAAATCACCAAGGACGAGAAGGACAAGGGGGCGTTCAAGACGCCCACCATCCGCAACGTCGAGCACACCGCCCCCTACATGCACGATGGCAGCGTGCAGACTCTGGAGGAAGTGGTCGAGTTCTACGCCAAGGGGGGCGAGCCGAACCCGTACCTCAACCAGCGCATCAAGAAGCTCGACCTGACCGATCAGGACAAGAAGGATCTGGTCGAGTTCATGAAGGCTTGCTCGGGCGAATTCCCCCAGGTCGAAACCGACCGCCTCCCGGCCGGCGCCACCAAGGCTGGGTAAGCGATGATTTCCCACCCCCCTCTCCCCAGCGCGGGGAGAGGGGGTCTTCTATTTCGCGGGAAAAGGCACCAGGCTGCGTAATCTGCGAAACCTGTGGATGCTGCGATTCATGGGCAGCAAGACGTGCTGTGCGTGGAGATCGGCCTAGGGGTGGTCGCGGCTTGTTGCTAGAATCCCCGCCCGATTTGCCCGACCGTTGGGCGTGTGGCTGCGCTGCATCCCTACGCCTCGATTTTCCCTGCTGGAGTTCTCCGGCTGGTCGCGGCATCTCTCACGCGCTACGGAGAAGCAATCGATGTCAGGACGACTCGGTTTGATGGCGGCGGCACTCTTGGGGATGTCGGTTTGTTCGTGCCGCGATGCCTCGGCGCAAGGGCAAGGTCCGCAGCCGGGGGGACGGCCGCAGGCCCCGCAGCTCAAAACCGATCCGCGTCTGACGCAGCAACAGCCCACGCGCCAGATGAATCAGGCGGCGCCGGGTGGTCCGCAACAACCGCCAGCCCAGCCGGGCCAACCGCAAGGATTCAGCCAGCCAGAGCCACAGGCCCCTTTTCAACTCTCTCGCGAAGAGCAGCAGGCACTCGACCGCATCCTCCTCACTTGGCAAAACACAAGCGGGAAGATCGAATCGATGCAATGCACCATCTACCGTTGGGAATCGAATCCCGTGTTTGGCAAAAACACGCGCGGTGCTGGCCAGCTCAAGTACACGGCGCCGGACAAAGGCAAGTACTACGTTGAGGAGCTCAACGATCAGGGTAAGCCGGTCGGAGTCTCCGAGCATTGGGTCTGCGACGGCAATGCGATCTACGAGTTCGACCATGGCAATCGCAAGCTCGTGGTGCGGCAATTACCCAACGAGTTGAAAGGCAAGGCCATCGCCGACGGTCCGCTCCCCTTCTTGTTCGGCGCCGACGCCAACAAGATGAAGGCCCGTTACTGGATCCGCCAAATCGCCCCCCCGGAGGCCCATCAAGAAAAAATCTGCCTCGAGGCGTTTCCAAAGTTCCAGCGCGATGCGGCGAACTTTCGCCGCGCCGAGGTAATGCTCGATGCTCAATGGGTTCCCTTCGCGCTGATGCTCGAGCTGCCCGATGGCAAGAGCCGCACGACGCACCAGTTTGCCAATGTGTCTACCAATAGTTGGTTCGAAAAGATCAAGGGGGAGATCATCAAGGACACGAGCACCCCCCTGGGTTGGACGCGCATCGACGAACACCCCCCTGCCGCACAGCCCCCGGTCGCCGGTCAGCCGGCGCCGGGTGCCCCTACGGGCCAACCCGCCCCTCGCACGGCGCAACAACCCCAGCCGGCTGGTACTCCTCGCTAAGAGAACCCCGGCAGCTCGAACAGCCGCACCGTGTGCGTCGGCGAGGATTCTCGTCGCGTAACCCTCGTGCGGCACTCCTCTTCTTGCCGGAAAACCCGCGAACCCCGTGCAGGGCTTGCCTGGCGCCGGCATAATGTGCTTAGGCGGTCGGCTGTCGCTCGGGACGGCCGGGTCCTGGCTTTGCACATCGAAGGGCGATCGCCCGGTAAATGCGGTCGCACGAACGGATGGCTCGCGCGATCGTCTACCTACGGCCGTTCTCTCTCCTGGGGGCGTTGCTCTGCGCCGCTGGGCTCTCCGTGTTGCCCGTCTTGCTCCAGGCACAGGAGGCCTCGCCCGAGACGCCCGTTGCCGAAGCCGAGGAACTGGGGGGCGCTTCCACGGCAGAAGATGCGGTCGACGCTGCGCGCGCCGCGGAAGCCCCGGCGGAAGCCACTGAGCCGAACGTGTCGGAGCCGGCCAGGCCCGATGCCCTGCGCCGGGAGTTCATCGGCACGCTGCTCCGCGTGCCAGCGCCCTTGAATGGCGCGGTGGAGCGCCGCATTCAGTCCGTGGCGCGGCGTTTTGTCGACGAAGCCAAGCGGCGGGGACAATGGCCGATTCTGATCTTCGAATTCCAGCCCGGCCGCAACGATTTCGGCAAGGCGCTCGATCTGGCACGCTTCCTCGCCGGTCCGCAGCTCACCGGCGCGACGACGGTGGCCTACCTGCCCGAGTCGATCTCGGGGCACACCGTGCTGCCTGTGGTCGCCTGCGATGAAATCGTCATGCACCCAGACGCCCGTCTGGGGGACGCCAGCGAAGGAGAGCAGGTCATCAGCCCGGTGCTGTTGGGGGGCTACAGCGAGATTGCCAAGAGCCGCCGCACGGTGCCCGTGGCGATCGTGCTCGGCATGCTCAATCCGGCGGTCGAGGTACTCGAGGTCGAAACCGACACCGGGCGCGATTTCATTCTTGCGAGCGAGCTCGAGGAGTTGCAGCAGCGCGTGACCGTTATCAGCCAACGCGTGCTGAAACCGGCAGGGCAGCTCGCCTCGTTCACGGGACGCGAAGGTCGCGAGCTCGGCTTTGTGAAATATCTGGCCGACGATCGCCGCGCGCTGGCCCGGGCCCTGTCACTCCCCCCCGAAGCCACGGAAGAAGATCCCTCGCTGGGGGAAGAGTGGCGCGCGATCCGCGTCAACGTCACGGGACCGATCACCGCGGCCAGTGCCGAGCAGGCCAGGCGGATGATCCAGGAACAGCTTGCCCGGCAAAAGGTGAACTTCATCGTCGTGGGCATCGACAGCCCGGGGGGAGCTCCCGCTGATAGCCTGGCGCTGGCGAATTTCCTGGCCGATCTCGACCCGCGCGAGGTGCGCACCGTGGCGCTGGTAACCAACGAGGCGGAAGCCGACGCGGCCTTCATCGCGCTGGGTTGCGACCAGATCGTGCTGGCCGATGAGGCCCGCTTGGGTGGTGGCTGGCAGAACGTGCCGCTCGACGAGGCGGATGCCAAGGCGTATGGCGTCTCGGCCGGAGATCTGGCGATGCGCAAGGGGCGCTCGGCCGGAGTGGCCGCCGCGCTCGTCGATCCGGAAATCGTGGTCTACGAGTTCCGCCGCGCGCGCGACGGTCTGCTCGATTACATGACCGCCGACGAGGCGGGACGCTTGCAGAATGCCGTCGACTGGGAGCAAGGACGCGAGATCACGCAGCCGGGCGCCACGCTCGAGCTCGATGCCCATCGCGCCGGCGAGTTGGGACTGGCGCGGCACATCGTCGCCGACCCTGGCGAGATCTCCGACCTCTATGGGCTCGAACGTGTTCCTCGGCTGGTCGAGCCGGGCTGGACCGATGTGTTCGTGCAGATTATTCGCACGCCTGGCGTCCCTTCGTTGCTGTTGTTCATCGGTTTCGTGGCGTTTTATATCGAATTCAAGACGCCGGGCATCGGCGCGGGGGCGTTTGTCGGTTTACTCGCCTTCGCGCTGTTCTTCTGGGGCAACTATCTCGGCGGGACCGTGGCCTGGCTCGAGATCGTGCTGTTTGCCGTCGGCATCATGTGCATTCTGCTCGAGGTGTTCGTCTTTCCCGGCTTTGGCATCTTTGGCTTTGGCGGCGGATTGCTCGTGCTCGCCTCGCTGGTTCTGGCGAGCCAGTCGTTTCTGGTGCCGCACGATAGCCAGCAATTTCGCGACCTGCGCGGCTCGCTGGTGATGGTCACCGTTTCCGTAGCCGGATTCGTCGTGGCGGCCAGTTTCCTGCGACGCCTGTTGCCGCATACCCCGGGCCTGCAACGCGTGATGCTCGAGCCCCCTTCGCATGAAGAACTCGAAACCATCTCCCGTCGCGAGGCCCTGGCCGACTATAGTACACTGCTCGGGCACGAAGGACGCACCGTCACGCAACTGACTCCCTCGGGCAAGGCACGCTTCGACGATCTGGTGGTGGACGTGATTGCCGACGGCGAGCTGATCGCCGCCGGCACCGAGGTTGTCGTGGTCGAAGCCCGCGCAAACCGCGTCGTGGTGAAGTCGGTCCAACGCTAGGCCGGCCCTTGGCATTCGCAACGGAATGGCGTGTAGACGATGGACTATCTGGCGTGGGCATCCATTCTGCTGATCGTGGGCCTGGCGCTCGTCGCGCTCGAGTTCTTCCTCCCCACGGGGGGCGTGCTCGGTTTTCTGGCGGTTTGCACGATCCTCGCGGCGATTACGCTGGCCTACATGTCGGGCCCCTTGCGTGGGTTCCTGTTCCTGGGCGTGACCGTGGTGCTTGTGCCGGCGGTGTTGGCCGCGGCGGTCAAGGTCTGGCCCGAGACCCCCATGGGGCGCCGCCTGCTGCTGCGTCCTCCCTCGGCCGAAGAGGTGCTGCCCGACGATGACGATCGCCGCGAGCTTCGCGCGCTGGTCGGCAAGACCGGACGAGCCAAGTCGAAGATGCTGCTCAGCGGAGCGGCGGTGATCGGCGGGCGGACCGTGGATGCCGTCAGCGAGAGTATGCCTATCGAGCCCGGGCAACTGCTCCGCGTGGTGGCCGTCGAGGGGCATCGAGTCGTGGTTCGCGCGATCGAGGAAACCCCCTCGTCCGAGCCCTTCGACGACCAGCTTTCGCGCCCCATCGAATCGCTCGGAATCGAGCCCTGGGACAAGCCACTTTCTTGACAGCGCGCGCCGGCTCCGGTAAATCGGGCTTGCGGCGCGGTGCCTCGGGTGGATCGCCCAAGGACTCTCCGCGCCGCGCTGGCTCGCCCCACATCAGGAACAAGTCATGCGACTTCTTGCCCAACTGCCCGAGAATTTCGGCTCGATCGTGGTGATCGTGGTCCTTTTCGGGGTGCTGATCTTCTCGTTGGTTTTGTTCGCCATCTTCGTGCGCTACTTCCGGCTGTATATCCAGTCGGTGACGACCGGCGCCGGTATCGGCATCTTCGATCTGCTGGGCATGACCTTCCGCAAGGTGAGCCCCGCGGTCATCGTGCGCACCAAGATCATGGCCGTGCAGGCGGGACTGGGCGAAGAGACGGGCATCACGAGCAAGGCGCTCGAGGCCCACTACCTGGCCGGCGGCAACGTGCCGCTCGTGATCCGGGCGATCATCGCCGCCAAAAAGGCCAAGACGATCGATCTCCCCTTCAAGCTGGCCACGGCGATCGATCTGGCCGGACGCAACGTGCTCGAGGCCGTGCAGACCAGCGTCTATCCCAAGGTGATCGACTGCCCGTCCCAGAATTCCGATCGCCCCACGCTCGACGCCGTGGCCAAGAACGGCATTCAACTCAAGGTCAAGGCGCGCGTCACGGTGCGTGCCAATCTGCAACAGCTCATCGGCGGGGCCAAGGAAGAGACCATCGTAGCTCGCGTGGGCGAGGGCATTGTCAGCGCCATCGGCTCGGCCGATACGCATACAAAGGTCTTGGAAAACCCCGACATGATCTCCAAGGCCGTGCTCGCCCGGCGTCTCGATTCGCAGACGGCGTTCGAGATCGTCTCGATCGACATCGCCGACATCGACGTGGGAGACAATATAGGCGCGCGTTTGCAGGCCGATCAGGCCGAAGCCGACACGCGCGTGGCCCGCGCCAAGGCCGAAGGCACGCGGGCCATGGCCGCCTCGCGCGAGCAGGAGATGATCGCGCAGATCGAAGAGAGCCGGGCCAAGGTGGTCGAGGCCGAAGCTCAGGTCCCCAAGGCCATCGCCGAAGCCTTCCGCGGCGGTACCTTGGGCATTCTCGATTATTACAAGCTGCGCAACGTGCAGGCCGACACGGAAATGCGTCACACCATCGCCATGACCGGCTCGAACCCCGCGAGGCGGAGCTAGACGCATGGCGCAAGGCGTATTGATAGCCGCTGATGTGGGGGACTTCATCGTCGCCGCGGCGGCAATCCTTATTCCGCTGGCCTATGTCATACGGACGATTATCGCAGCACGCCGTGGCAACAAGCCCCCGGCCGGAGCGCCCCAGCGCCCGGCCCCGCGCCGCGTGGCGCCGCCACAGCAAGGACAGGGGGCCCACGAGCAGAAGAAACTGACCGACGAGGTCGAAGAATTTCTCCGCCGCGCCGCGGAACGCCGCCGAGGAGGCCAGCCGCGCGAGGTCGAGATCGTGCGCCCCGAGCCCAGGCAGCCCCCCCGATCGCGTCCCCGACCCAAGCCCGTGGCGCAACGCCCCGTCGTCCTCACCGACGAAGAACGGATCGGTCGCGAGCCGGTCGCACAACACGTCGAACAGCATCTCAGTACCACCGCCTACGAAGAACGCGCAGCGCATCTGGCCAAGGTCGACGATGCCGACGAGTTGATGCAGGCGCACCTCAGCTCGGTCTTCGACCATCAGGTCGGGCAGCTCGGATCCACGAGCGCTCCCGCCGCGGGGGGGACATCGGAGGCGGCAGCTACCGAAACGTCCCCCACCGCACTCGACGGTCTTGCCGAGTTGCTCCGCTCGCCGGCCGGTTTGCGACAGGCCTTCATCTTGCAAGAGGTGCTCCGCCGACCGGAGGAGCGCTGGTAGATTCTTGGACGGCGACCTTGGCGGTGGCAGCTATTTCACCGTCGCCGCATCGGCATCCCCTCGTTGTCAGCAGCAGGAAAACATCGCGATGAGCGTTAGGAAGATTGTTCCCGGCGAGACCCGCATCGGCTGGATCGGCACCGGCGTGATGGGTTCGAGCATGTGCGGCCATCTGATTGCCAAGGGCTTTTCGGCCACGGTCTACAACCGCACGAAAGAGAAAGCCCGGAAGCTGCTCGAGGCCGGCGCCCAGTGGGCCGATTCACCCCGCGGGGTGGCGGAGCAATCGGACGTGATCTTCTCGATCGTCGGCTTTCCACACGATGTGCGCCACGTGATCCTGGGCGAAGAGGGCGCGCTGGCCGGCTCGAAGCAGGGAAACATCCTGGTCGACATGACGACGAGCGAGCCGTCGCTGGCCGAGGAGATCGCCCAGCGAGCGAAGGAGCGCGGCGTGTCCAGCGTCGACGCGCCGGTCTCGGGCGGAGATGTCGGCGCCCGTGAAGCGCGGCTCTCGATCATGATCGGCGGAGACCAGGCGGTCGTCGAAGCCTTGCGCCCCTGCTGGGAGGCGATGGGCAAGACCATCATCCACCAGGGCGGCCCCGGCGCCGGGCAGCACACGAAGATGGCCAACCAGATCCTCATCGCCACGAACATGATCGGCGTCTGCGAGGCCTTGCTCTACGGCTACAAGGCGGGGCTCGACCTGAAGACGATGCTCGAGTCGGTCGGTCCCGGCGCCGCGGGGAGTTGGTCGCTGAATAACCTGGGCCCCCGGATCATCGACAACAACTTCGATCCCGGCTTCTTCGTCGAGCACTTCATCAAGGACATGGGCATCGCCCTGGCCGAGTCGAAGCGGATGGGCATCTCCATGCCGGGCCTGGCCCTGTCGTATCAGCTCTACGTCGCCCTCGCCGCGCAAGGCCATCAACGCGACGGTACGCACGCGCTAGAACTGGCACTGGCGAAGCTGTCGGGAATCGATTGGCGGAAGAGGGGTTAGTGGCTAGTGGTCAGGGAGGTATTGTCAGGTACTCCGTACCTGACAGCCAGTTCGTTCGGCATCGTCGAGCATTGTCAGGTACGGAGTACCTGACCTACTTCTGCAACTCCCGATAGCGGAAGCAATCGACCGTGTGGTCGTTGACCATGCCGGTGGCCTGCATGTGGGCGTAGATCACCGTGGGGCCGAGGAACTTGAAGCCCCGCTTCTTCAGATCTTTGGCCCAGGCGTCCCCCTCGGGGCTGGTGGCTTTATAGTCGGCCTTGGTGCGAATTTGGTTCACGATCGGTTGACCGCCGACCCAACTCCACATGTACTTCGAGAAGGTGCCAAACTCCTCACGGACTTCGATGAAACGCTGTGCGTTCGTGACGGCCGATTCGATCTTCGCCCGGTTGCGAATGATACCCGTGTCTTGCATCAGCCGGGCCTCGTCGCGCTTGGTGAACGTAGCGACCTGTTCGTAGTCGAAGCCGGCGAACGCCTGCCGAAACCCCTCGCGGCGATTCAAGATCGTCCGCCACGAGAGTCCCGCCTGGAACGCCTCGAGCACGAGGAACTCGAAGATCTTCTGGTCGCGCCGCACCGGTACGCCCCACTCGCGGTCGTGATAGGCCACGTAGAGCGGGTCGTCGGCGACGGGCCAGGGGCAACGGATCAGTTCCTTCTTCGCCATGGGCCATGTTCTCGACGGGGGCTGCTTCTTCAGACGCGTGTGCCAACTTCGCAGCCGCTACGACCGGCGTCAACGGGCTGGCAAATCCTGCGGAAAGTTCATCTTCGCGTTGATCCCATCAGCGCGGGTCGATAGGATCTCGCTTGGAGTTATGGCTGCGATCGAAGCACGCCATGGGAGGATGTTCATGCTCACGATCCACGGTCCGCGCTATCGTTTCTGCGATGGCGTTTCGCGCCGCAACTTCCTCAAGATTGGCGGCCTGGCGCTGGGTGGGCTTTCGTTGCCGCAACTCTACGAGGCCGAGGCACGCGCCGGCACGCGGTCTTCGCACAAAGCGGTAATCATGATCTTCCTACCGGGAGGTCCGCCGCATCAGGACATGTTCGATCTCAAGCCGGAGGCGCCGGCCGAGATCCGCGGCGAGTTCAACCCGATCGCCACGAACGTACCCGGCATCGAGTTCTGCGAGCATTTTCCGCGGCTGGCGCAGATGGCCGACAAGCTGGCGGTGATTCGCACGCTGGTGGGGGCTGACGGTTCCCATTCGTCATACATGTGCAATAGCGGCCACAACGAGGGTGGGCCGCAGCCGCAAGGGGGCTGGCCTGCGCTGGGTTCGGTGGTGTCGAAGCTGCAAGGCCCCGTCGATCGCGCGGTGCCGCCGTTCGTGGGGCTTGCGCCGCGCATGGGACACATGCCCTGGGCGAACGCCGGCGAGCCGGGCTTTCTCGGCAAGGCACACGCCCCCTTCAAGCCCGACAGCGAAGGCCTGGCCAATATGACGCTGTCCGGCGTGACGCTCGACCGCTTGGGTGATCGTCAGACCGTGCTTGCGGCGCTCGATCGGTTCCGCCGCGAAAGCGACGCCAGCGGCATGATGGACGGCATGGATGCCTTCAACCGCCGCGCGTTCGACGTGCTGACGTCGAGCAAGCTGGTCGAAGCGCTCGATTTGAGTCGCGAGGACGAAAAGCTCCGCGATTGCTACGGTCGCGGATATCCCGAGAACAAAGACGACGGCGGTCCGCGGCTGCTCGACAACTTTCTCGTCGCGCGGCGGCTCGTCTCGGCGGGCGTGCGCTGCGTGACGCTCGCCTTCAGTCGCTGGGACTGGCACGGCGCGAATTTTCGCCAGGGGCGCGAGGAGATGCCGCTACTGGATCAAGGTGTAAGCGCTTTGATCGAAGATCTCGAACAACGCGGCATGTTGGACGATGTGTCGGTGGTCGTCTGGGGGGAGTTCGGTCGCACGCCGCGTATCAATCCCAGCGCCGGTCGCGATCACTGGCCCCAGGTCGCCTGCGGACTGCTCGCCGGAGGCGGCATGCGCACGGGGCAGGTGATTGGCGAAACGACGCGCCTGGCCGAGGTGCCGAAGGAACGGCCTGTCCATTTCCAGGAAGTCTTCGCCACGCTGTACCACAATCTCGGCATCGACGTGGCCACGACCACGATCAACGATCATAGCGGCCGGCCCACCTACCTGCTCGATCATCGCGAGCCGCTGCGCGAGCTGGTCTAGCGCCGTTAAAGCCAGCGCTGCGCCCGCCACCAGCGCACCGTTTGCTCCAAACGCTCGGCGAGTGTGGCGCTGGGACGGAAGCCCAATTCTTCGCGGGCCTTGGCCACCGAGCAGATCCAGGAGCCGGCCGAGGCCTCGCGGATCTTGTCGAAGTTGACGATGCCCGGCCGGCGCCGCACCCGCGCGGCCAGCTCGTTCACGCCAGCGAGGCCCCAACTGAAAATCTCCGGCGTGGGCGCGGCGAACGTCCAGCGACGTCCCAGGGCGATGCCGCACAGGCGTCCCAGTTCGGCATACGAAGGCTGATCGTCGAAGGCGATGAAGTAGTAGCCTTGGCCCGCGATTTGGGGCTGCGTCGCGAGACGCTTGCCCCGTTCGGCGGCCAGCAGGAGTCCTTCGGCCAGATCGCCCGCGTAGACGAGCGAGACGTAACGCTTGGCCAGGCTCGGCACGAAGTGGACGCCCGTCCAGCGGATCGGCACGAACATCTGCAGCATATCGCGATCCCCTTCGCCGAAGACGATCGGCGGGCGGACGATCGTCGTGGGGACGCGCTCGGCGTACGATTCGGCAATAATCTCGCCGGCCCGCTTGCTGCGACCATAGGTCGAAACGGGCGAGGCGGGATCGGTTTCCGTGCGATCGCGCCCGACGGGCGCCGCGCCGGCCGCGGCCAGGCTCGAGACATGCACGAGCACCGGGGGCTGTGGTTGCTCGGCGGCGGCTACGGCCAGGTTGCGCGTGCCCGTTTCGTTCACCGCTTGAAATCCCTCGGGTCGGAAGGATTTCGTCACCCCTGCCAGGTGATAGATCTCGTCGACTCCCTCGACGGCGGCCGCCAGCGAGGGGGCCTCGGTGACGTCGCCGGTGACGAGCTCGGCGCCGAGTTCCACCAGTGACGCCGTCTGCGATGTCTTCCGCACCAGGCAGCGCACGTGGCGGCCTTCGCGTTGCAGCACGCGCACGAGATGGGGGCCGATAAACCCACTGGCTCCGGTTACCAGGGCAGTCTTCGTCGCCACGCCACGCTCCAGAGGTCGCCGAATTCAGTCCCTGGCACGTCGTGGGCCGACGGCCAGACCGGTGAAAAACTTGAGGATAGAAGGCCGAGACGACAAGGGCAATCGCCTTGCGCCCTATCGCTAGCGCAAGCGCGCGGTGACTGTTACTGCCTGAACGTGCTTCGCCTGTTATGCTGCGTCCAAAGAAGAATGCGCCCTTGAATGTACGGACCCCTGACCCCTGACCACTAAAATGGCCTGGTTCCAATACACGGTGCAGCTTCATCCCCGGCGGCGCGGCTTCCATCTCATCACGCCCGAGATCGAGCGTGGGGCGACGGCCCTCTCGCGGATTCGCGTGGGGCTCTTGCACGTCTTCATTCAGCACACGTCGGCCTCGCTGACGATCAACGAAAACGCCGATCCCGACGTCCCGGTCGATCTGGAAAGCAGCTTCAACGCCATCGCCCCAGAAGACTTTCCTTACACGCACACGTGCGAGGGGCCCGATGACATGCCGGCGCATGTCAAAGCGGCACTCTTGGGCAGCTCGGTGAGCGTGCCGATCCGCGACGGGCATTTGGCACTGGGCACGTGGCAGGGCATCTATCTCTGCGAACACCGCAACCGCGCCGGGGGGCGGCGATTGATCATTACGGTGCAGGGGGAGCTGAGCGAGTAGAGGGTGCTACCCCCCCTAGGTTCATTCACGCGCCCAGTCGCGCGAGATCGTCGAGCCAGGCTTCGAGCACCGTGGCCTGGTTGGCGTTGCGGTCGACCTGTTCCATCGCCTTCAGGCAGCGGTCGAGACATTGCGCCGCCGTCGTCTCGTCTCCCGACCATTGCGTTAGCGCCCGGTCGACGATGCCACGTACCTCGCGGTCTTCGGCCAAGGGCGCGCCGACCAGGCCGCGCATCAATTGGCGATAGAACTCGGCCGCCTGGGCCAGCGCCTGCCGCGCGCGGTCACGGCGCGCCGAGGCCTGCGTGCCCGCCTCGTCGACGAAGGTGTTCAGAGCCTGGGCGAAGCGCACGCTCCCCTGACTGGGCTCGGCCAGGTGTGTCAGCAACTTGCCGCGAAACTGCCAGAAGTCAGGGTCGGACCAGGCCGTGGCGCGCGTGAGACTCCCCTCGGCGACGCCAAGCAGGCGTTCGGCCTCGGTCTCGTCGGTGACCAATCCCTCGCGGCGCAGCAACTCGGCCAGGTGTTCGTCGGACAAGGGGCGAAAGCGCACCGTTTGTGCCCGCGAGCGGATGGTGGGCAACTGCCGGTCGGCGCTCGTGCCGATCAGAATCAGCACCGAGCGCGGGGGGGGTTCCTCGAGCGTTTTAAGCAGACTGTTCGCGCCCTCGGCATTGAGATAATCGGCGTCGTCGATCACGGCCAGTTTGCGGCCACCCAGAAACGGCTTCAGCGAGAGGTGATGACAGAGCCCCTCGCGCATCCGGCGATCGTCGCGACCGATGAACAGCTCGACCGGAATCGTGCTCTTCTCCTCGGGCTTCTCCACGACTTGAAAATCGGGGTGATTCCCGGCGTCGAATAGCCGGCAGCTTTCGCACGTTCCGCAGGGGTTCATCTGCTCGGGCAAGTGCTGTTGGCAGAGGAGCGTCTTGGCCAACGCCTCGGCGAAGCGCCGCTTGCCGACGCCCGACGGTCCGACGAACAGAAACGTGCTCGCGAGCCGGCCTTGTGCGAGCGCGTGCCGAAACTGCTCGACGACGTCGTCATGTCCCAGGATGTTCTGCCAACTCACGGCGCCAAAACTCGCGGTTCAAGGACTATTCGGACTTGGGCAGGTAAACGCGCACCGCATCGTGCATCGAGTAGAGGCGAAAACCGTTGCCAGCTTCGATCAGCAGGTTACTCGATTGATTGTCTTCGAGCACGGGATTGCCAGCATACTTTTCCCAATGGCGCAAGTCATCGGATACTGCCAGGCACGAATTCCAGGTTCGCGGCGCCGCTTCATCGCCGCTGCCGTGGTACGAGGCGTAGTAACGCCCCTTGTATTTGATGACCTGATTCAAGGCGATCATATTGTCGTCGTACGCGCCCGGTCCAGGACGCAGCACGGGCTCGTCCTGCACGTTCGTCCAGATCTTCAAGTCCTGGCTCGAGGCCAGCCACACGGCCTGATCGCCCCGTTCATAGAACAGGTACCAGGTGTCTCCTTCGACCAAGGCGGTCGGCGTACCGAAGGGGCCCGGCGTGAGAGGCCGGCCGTCGGTATAGCGCACGTCGAGCGGGCCGACGCGCGTCCAGTCGACGCCGTCGGGCGAGGTCAGTAGTTGCGCGCGATCTCCCACCCCCTCGGCAAACATGTAGAACGTGCCGTCGCGCGGCACGACCATCATGTCTTCGACCCAATGCTCCGAGTAAACGGGATTGTGCGCGTCGCGCTTCCAGTTCAATCCATCGGACGACGTGGCATGCCCCAGCAGCTTGATTCCTTCGCGCGTGCCGTCGTAGCCGGTGAACCACAAATGCCAGAGATCGCCGTCGCGCAGGATCCAGCCGCGCTCGCGAATCTTCGCGTCCCAGTGGCCGGGCCCCTCGCCGGTGAAGATGGGGTTCTTCTCGTAGGGGACGAACTCGACCAGCTCGGCGGGGAACGCCTCCGTCGCGATGGGGGACGCAGCCTGGGCAGAAGCCACTCGAGGGCACAGAGCCACACAGACCGAAAGCGCGAGCGCGACGAGTACGGGGAACTTCAAACGAAGAGGCGGCAGGGTGTGTAACACGGAACAAGCTCTCATCGGGATCGAAGGTGGGAAAGCTGCCACGGTACTCGAACGAGCAAGTCTGGCGGCGCACGCCCCGCGGGGCAAGGGCATGGCGGCAGCGGGCAAGCTCGGGGCTGCCGTCGGGCCGTGGTTCAGACCTTGCCCGCCGCCGACGGTCGTGCCCGTCGCGCAAGCTGGCGTTTGCCCGTTCGACGGGGAGCAGGCAGCTTCTCGCGATGCGTGGTGGGCTCGGCGGCGGCCCCATGTTTGCCGTTGGCGACGACTCGATATTGCACCGCCATCCGTTCCGCGGCGTCGGCCACGCGCCGGCGCAGGGGGGCGGGGGCGAGTACCTCGGCCTGATCGCCATACCCCAGGATCCACCACGAGATCTCGCCCAGCCCCGAGACGGTGGCAAAGTAGTCGAGCGAGCCATCGGCGTGCCATTCGACCCGCTGCGTCTTGTGCCACAGCACTTCGGCCACGTTGCCTGCCACCAGAGGGCGAAACCGCACGTGGATCTCGTGATCGGGCCCTGGCTCGGGAATGAGGTGCCAGGCGTTGCCGAGATAGCGTTCGAGGTTGAAGCGGCTGGGAATCGCATAGCGCTCGTCGAGAACTTCGACGTCGAGAATCCGCCCCAGGTTGAAGGTGCGCGTCGCGCGGTGCAGCGACGAGCGGCCAATCAGGTACCAACTACGGCGGCTGAAAACGAGCCGGTGCGACTTTACCTTGGTGGCGATGACCTCTTGCTCGGCGAAGCTGTTGTACCGCAGCCGCACCGCACGGCGCTGGCCTATCGCTGCCAGCAGCATCTCGTACGTCGTGTGATGTCCGGCCAGCGGGTTCGCGGGAGCGAGCTTGATGCTGACCGCGCGCGTCACTTCGCGGAGGTGGTCGCGCAGGCGTTGCGGCAGCGTGCTTTCGACCTTCAGCGCGGCCGAGCGGGCCGGCCCGCAAAAGGGGACCCCCGGCGTGTCCCCCAGCTCCTGGCAGAGCAGGATCAACGAAAGTGCCTCCGACGTGTTAAAACTCGTCGGAGGCAAGATGCCCGCGGTCGTGAGATCGTAGCGGAGGTGCTCGTCGTCGAAGACGAGCGGCACCCCGGCATCGCGCAGCAATTCGAGATCGCGAAAGATCGTGCGCCGGCTGACGCCCAAGGTTCGCGCCAGCGAATTAGTGGTTTGTGGGAGTCCACCCTGTAGTTGGATAAGAACTTCCAACAACCGCTTTAGCCGGGCGCGTTTCATACGGTGCTGCCCCAGCCATCGGCTGGTCACCGGAGACAGGTTGCCACTGCTGCTGGTAGTTGGCGTGGGCCACCTGCCCTCGTGGGCTGGCGCCGAACGTTCCCCCCGCAGGTTGCACCATATTACCCGACGCCTGAGGCATTGTCGCGGCAACCGGGGCCACGGCCGTGCCCGGGGCCGACGAGCCGCCGATGCCGAGCGAGCCCCAGTTGAACGGCGAGGTGGTGCCGACGCTGGGGGCGACCGCCGCGCCCGCCTGCGGCATCGGGCGGAGCCGAGCCTGCGGGCCGCTGGTAGCCGGAGGAGTCGTCTCGATGCTCGGCGTGCCGAAATTCTGCTCGGACATCGGCACCGGCACTTCTTCGGCACCCTTGGCCGGCGTCGGGAAGTTCTGTCCCGGAGTTCCAACCGCACCACCCAGGTTCTGGGCCAGCGGGCCGCGGCTCAGCACCCGGGGATGCGTGAAGCCGTAGTTCATGTATAGGGCAGCGTCACGTTCGCGAGCACGCTTGCGGGCATCGAAGTAGGCCTTGCCGGGCCAGGGGCCTTCGGCCAGCATCACGCCGTTGTATTCCAGCAGCGAGCCCTTGCGGAGATGCACCGACATGATCGCCAGGTTGAAATCGACCAGCGAACGGTAGTAGGCGCTCTCGGCGTCGGCCAGTCGCCGCTGGGCGTCGAGCAGCACGTCGAGCGTGACGGTGTCGGTCTCGTAGGCCGCTTCCACGGCGTTCACCTGGTGCTGAGCGGCGATACGACGGTTGAAGTTCGTTTCGCTCAGCGTGTAGCCGCGGTCGAGGTTACGAATCGCATCGGACAACTGGTGCGACAGCTCGAGTTCTTGATCCTGCAAAATCGCCCGTTCGCGAGCCAGGTTCAACTGGGCATTGCGGACACCGGCCAATTCCCGGCGGAAGCCGATCGGCATGCTGAACTGCAAGCCGAGCTGCCATTCCTGGAAGTCGCCATCGGTGAGGATTTCCCAGGCGTTCGTATCGACGAAGTTGTTGAATGACGACCCGTTGGAATCGATGAGCTTGTCTCCCAGGCCCACCCAACGATAGCGGCCGATGGCGTCCAAGCGGGGCAGCAGGAAGTTGCGTGACGCGATGAGCTCCATCTCGCGTTGCTTGATGGTCCACTTCTGGCGGCGCAGCTCGACCTGGCGAGCCAGCGATTCGGCGTGAACTTCGTACCAGTCGAAGTGTACTCCCGCCGTCGTGGGCTCGTCGGCCGGACGGATCAGGCGTCCGTCGGTCGCGGCCAGACCGATGATGTATCGCAAGCGGTTTTCGGTGGCGTAGAGGTTGTTCAACGCCTGTTCGACCTGCGTGCGGAACAGGAAGTACTGTTCGCGGGCCTGGGCTTCCTTCTCCGCCTCACCACCACGCGAGCTGGTGTCGAAGAGGGCCTTGATTCGTCGCCACGTTTGCAGGGCACTATCGCGACCGGCGACAACCGAGTCGAGGTTGCGGTAGGCGAAGTACAGTTCCCAGTAGGCGGTTTCGACGTCGGCGACCAGGTTGCGGACGCCGATCTCGAAGTCGGCCAAGGCGATATCTTCACGGATGCGGCCGATGACCACACCGTTGCCGAAGAAGAAGCCCGGTTGTGCTCGCGGGCCGGCGATGCGGTTGAACGTCACGCCACCCCCTTGCAACAACGGCTGGCTGAACAGGGCTTCGAGGTTGACGTTCCAGTCGCTGGGGGCCGCACGGGTCGGATTGTTGTTCCAGTCATAGACCGTGTTGTGCCGGACGGCGAACGTACCACCGGTGGCCGCCGTCTTCTGCAACTGTGCCTGGAACGTTCCCAAGTCTTGTTCGAACACCGGCACGAAGATCTGATCGAAGATCTGGTTCTGCGTGTTCAAGTTCACGGGACGCTCGTTACGGTCCCACGAAACGCTCGACGACAACTGCGTATCGAAGGCCGACAAGGCACCCTCGACACCCGTGAGCGGGTTCGTTTCGACGATCGCCGGGTCGTAGACCGTGGGCGTGACCTGCGGGCTACGGAGGACCGAGTTCGGCACAGGCTGAACCTGGCCACCCAGCGACCGCATCACGCGGCTATTCTGCAGGGCGTAGTTCACCGCGTCCTGCAGGGTGAGGTCCCAGATTTCCCGGGCCTCGGAATTGATGAGGGTCAGCGGCGGCAACGCGCCGTCGACTTCGGCGAGGCTGCACACCTCGACGTCGGGGAATTCAATCTCCGTCGCCACTCCCTTGTAATGCGAGAGATCGCCGTCCTCAAAGAAGTAGAACGGCTGGCTCGGGGCACATCCGGTCACCAGTGCCAAAAGGCACGTGACCGCGGCTGCCCAGATGGGTTGAACTTGCCGGCTCATGGATTCGCATTCCTCTATGGGGGGTCCGGTCGAACGGCGATCGGGCCAAATCCTCCAGCCGGAGGAATCGGCAAGCTTCATATCGGCAGCGCAACCGGCAAACTTGGGAAAATTCCTACAACCGGCAATCACTGACCATTTGACCCAAACTAACTTCTGGCCGGTTTTGCGAGGAATTCGCAGGGTGAGACCTCTCAGATGCCGCAGAAAAATGAGCGGCTCGAGACGGTGAGCAGAAGAATTGCCCGGTGTCGGCATAAAGAATCGTTGCTAGCCTTCCGTAGCTAGCAAGCTTGGCGTGGTCGGGGGCTATGCAAAAAAGGAGTGACCGCGCGTCAGTCGCTGCCACCCAGCCAGCGGCGCACAGCGCCCCAGGCCTGACCGACGAGCTTGCCCGTGGCAAGGTCCGCGGTGATCGTCGATCGATCGGAAGAGAAGTTGTGCCAGACCGCCTCGATATAGGGGGCGCTCGTTTCGGCCAGCGTGCCGTAGAGACCACGCCGGCGAATCTCGGCGGCGGCCTGCTCGTAGTGGTCCACGACATGGCGATCGAACAAGGAGCCGGCGACCCGCACGGAAGAGAGCGCGCCGCGCCCCAGACGCGACATCCGGTCGAGCGAGTACAGCGCCATCGTGCCGGAGACATCGAGCACCGAGACTCCCTCGCGACGAGCCAGATCCTGCATGTCGCGCCAGAGCCGCTCCAACTCGGCCTGGGGAATCACCTTCGTGGGGTCGACCGACTGGATCGACTGCCGGGTTTCGTCGATCGATTGCCGCAGCCCTTCGACCGACATCGGAGGCGTATCGAACGTGGTGGCCGCCATCGAAGAGGTCTTGGCGACCGCCGCCAGCAGATCGTCGACGTGATCGATCGTCGACCGCTCGTCGATGATCCCTTGCTCTTTCAGCTCGCGGCTGAGCTCGCGCAGATAAGTCTGCGAGCCGTAGGCCACGTCGCTAACGATGGCCAGAAACGTGATCGGCGAGACGTGCAGCGTGGCCAGCGAGGCCATTTCGAGAAAGTTGCCCACCGCCTTGCGGGCCACGAAGTTCTCGACCTCCGCTTGCGTCTCGGACGACGCGCTCCGTTTCACGCCGCCGACATCCTCGGCCAGGTAGTCGAGCATCTGCCGAACGAAGACGGTGTAGGTCTTCGAATTCTGAAAGGCCTGCGGCACGAGCAGCGCGGTCGACTCGCGGAGCGCTCCGGCGGCCAGTCCCGCGCCAGTTCGCAAGGCCCGCTCGGGCAACGACAGGCCGAAGAGCAAATACCGCTGTACGCTGCTATAGCCGGGATCGCCGGTCGACGGCTCTGCGCCGCGAGGATCCGCGGGTAAGGGCTCATCGGCCGGCGTGTCGTGGGATTCTTCGGCCATGCGTTCACCTCACGATTTCAGGCCGTAGAGGGGGCCAAACTTGCCACGCAAATGTGCTATCAACGGGCGATGCGAGAGAGGCTTGCCCGTCACTCGCTCGACGAGTTGCGTGGCGCTGTAGCGCCGCCCGTGGCGGTGAATCTTCTCGCGGAGCCAATCGCGTAGCGGCAAGAAGTCGCCACGTTCGAACAGCGCCGCCAGTCCCCCCAAGTCGGTATCGGCCTGCTCGGCGAACTGGGCCGCGTAGAGGTTGCCCAGCGAATAGGTGGGGAAATAGCCGATCAAGCCCGCGCTCCAATGGATGTCCTGTAGCACGCCGTCGGCATCGTTCGGGGGTGTGATGCCCAGGTACTGCTGGTACTTCTCGTTCCAGGCGCCGGGCAGATCGGCCACGACCAGTTCGCCCGCGATGAGCGCCTGTTCCAGCTCGAAGCGGATCAGAATGTGTAGATTGTACGTTGCCTCGTCCGCCTCGACACGAATGAGCGAGGGCCGCACGTCGTTGATGGCGAAGTAGAAATCGTCGAGCGCGACCTGGCCCAATGCCTCGGGGAAGGCCTGCTGTGCCTGGGGGTAGAAATAATTCCAGAACGCGCGGCTGCGACCGACCTGATTCTCCCACAGGCGCGACTGCGATTCGTGAATGCCGAGCGAGATCGCTTCGCCCAGCGGGAGGCCGTAGTTTTCGCTGGGCAGCCCTTGTTCGTAGATGCCGTGGCCGGCCTCGTGCAGGATGCCAAAGAAGGCGCCGGGAAAATGGTGCTCGTCGTAGCGGGTCGTGATCCGGCAATCGCGCGGCCCCGTCGTCGTGCAGAAAGGATGCGCCGTGACGTCGAGTCGGCCACTGTCGAACTCGAAACCGATCCTGGCCGCGGCGGCCGTGCCGAACCCCTCCTGCGCGCGGCGCGGGTAGAGCCGGGTGATGAGCTCCTCGTTCGGCCGTCGAGAGCTGGCGCCGATCTCCGCCACCAGGGGGACCAGGTCCTCGCGCAGGGCGGCCAGTACGGCAGTTACTTCCAGCGTGCGAGCGCCCGGCTCGTACTCGTCGAGCAACGGATCGTACGAGCTTTCCTGGTAGCCCAGCGCCGCCGCTTCCTGCCGCTTCAGGTCGATCATCTTGGTCAGCAGCGGGGCGAACTTGGCGAAGTCGTCCCCCTGCCGGGCCACGATCCAGGCCTGCTGCCCCAAGACGGCCGTGCGGGCCAACTCCTCGACGAGCGGCTTGGGGAGCTTCACCTTGCGGTCGTACGTGCGGGTGAGCTCCTTGATCGTGGCGCCGGTCTCGCTCGTGGGATCGGCCGCCAGGGGGCTGGCTTTCAGTGCCGCGAGCCACTCGCCGAGCCGGGGATCGGTCCAGCGGTCGTGAATCATGCCCGAGAGATAGGTGATCTGCTCGGCGCGATACTCGCCGCCGGCCGGTGGCAGCATCGTGCGTTCGTCCCATTCGAGCAGATCGAGGGTGGATTTCAGCAGCGCCGCTTCGCGCACGTGCTGGCAGAGGTCGTCGTAGGCATCTCGATCGGTGGCAGTCGTCATGAGTTCGCATCGCGGCAGGAGCGGCCGACCGTCTGCGAGCCGTCCAGGGCATCGCGCAGAAACGAACGGACAACCAAACCGCGAGGGTACCGCCTACGCAGACGGTCAACAAGCAGCCCCGATCGTGCGGGCCAAGAAGTCCCGAGCTGGACGTTTAGCGAAAGCCGAGACGGCGCTCGGTTTCGCGCGCCTTGTCGCTGATGCCGACGGCGTGATCGTGCTTGGATTCGGGGCGTGCCCGTTTCGTCCAATCGCCTAGGGGGTCGCGCTCGGAACTCTCGACGCGCGGAGCGCTGCTGCAACCCGGCAGACAAGGCGCGCCCCCGAGGATCGACAGACACACGGGCAGCGTCACGGCGCGGCGGAGATAGTCGGCAAATCGGCGCATCGGGTAGTGCTGAGAATGGTCGCGAGCATGCATCCCTGCGAGCGTTCGACGTTCGAACGTCGCCGTCGATGGTTCACGGCGGCGGCAGTCTGCCAGAAGGTGCCGCTAGCGTCCAGAGCAGTTGAATTGCCAAGCGAATGCCGTCACGATGGTCCGTCATACTTCCTGGATTGTCGGGGGGGGCCATCTTTTTGCCAAGGAAATCATCTTGCTCGACGTACTCGTCATTTCGCCCCATCCGGACGACGCCGAGCTCGGTATGGCGGGAGCCATGCTCCGCTTCAAGGCCGACGGCCAGCGAGTGGGCATTCTCGATCTCACCTCGGGAGAACCCACGCCCCAGGGGAGCCTGGAGATCCGCGCTCGCGAGACCGAGGCGGCCACGAGGATCTTGGGCATCGATTGGCGGCGGAATCTCGGGCTGCCGAACCGCAGCCTCGAGCACACGCTGGAGGCCCGGCGCCAGCTTGCTGGCGTCATACGCCAGGTAAAGCCGCGGTGGCTGTTTGCGCCCTACTGGGTCGACGCCCATCCCGACCATGTGGCCGCCACCGATCTGATCGAGGCGGCCCGGTTCTGGGCCAAGCTGTCGAAATCGGACCTGCCGGGGGAGCCTTTCCACCCGCAACGGGTCTTTCATTATTTCTGTGTGCATCTGCGGCTTTCGGTGCCTCCGGCGTTCGTGCTCGATATCTCGGACTATTGGGAGGAGAAGCGCGCCTCGATCGAGTGCTATCACAGCCAGTTCCTGGCCGGACGGCCCCCGGGCGCGGCCACGATCGTCGATCGCCTGCGCGACGAGGCCGCCTACTTCGGCGGACTGATCGGCGTGAAATATGGCGAGCCGTTCGCGAGTCGTGAGCCGCTCGGACTGGCCAGCTTCCGCGACTTCGTCTGACAGCACGGCGATGACGACGCGGTCCGCCGGCGCTGCTGGCAATCGCGCGAAATGACAAATCGGCTACAGAGCGCCACGCACGAACGCCGATAGACCGGCCATCGCCGAATATCGTGCGCTGGCGCGCGACGTTCGTCGCCCGTTTGCGTCGGTCGTTCCAGGGGGGCTTCCTGGATCCGCCGTGCGTCGCGCATGCCACGTCCTTGGGCTCCATCACTGTTGCGCTGTCTGCTCCTCGCGCTAGCGCTAGGCGGGATGGCGACGTCGTCGGGCTGTCAATTCCTGCCCGAGATCGCGCACGAACCGGTGATTCATAATCCGTTTCCGCAACTCTCGAAGGTCGCGGTCGCGCCCTTCTTCAATCTGAGCGCCGAACCGACGGTCGACGGCCGGCAGTTCGCCCTGGCCTACTTCAATGCGCTGCAGAGCATTCCGGGCTTCGAAGTGCTGCCGGTCGGAGTGGTCGAGCGCAAGATGGTGCAACACAAGCTGTCGCTTGCCAGTCCCGACGATGCGCGCAAGCTGGCGCAGTTGTTGGGCGTGGACGCCGTGGTGGTCGGCGCGGTGACCGACTTCTCGCCCTACTATCCGCCGCGATGCGGTCTGCAAGTGGAGTGGTACGCGGCGAACCCGTGCTTCCACGCGATCCCGCCGGGCTACGGTCTGCCTTGGGGTACTCCGGAGGAGGAACAGATCCCGGCGCCGCTGGTATTCGAGGCAGAGATGGCGCTGGCTCGCGCGCAGCTAGCGACGCAAACGCCTTATTCGCCACTCGAGGTCTGGCCCGAGTCGGACGCCGCGCTGCGGCAGCCTGCGCCGAATCGTCTACCCGGCGGGGATACGGATGAAAAGACCTTGCTCAACGAAGGGCAAGAGGTGGTGCATCACGAACCGCACGCGCCAGGCGCCATGGATGCTACAGTCGCGCCAGACGTTGCAACCCTTCCGGAAGGTTGGCCCAACCCACTGGGATTCATCCCACCACCACCTTCGCCCGTGCGCCCGCTTTGCGAGCCGAGTGGCGAGCCGGTGCTGGTCCACACGGCGATCTACAACGGTCAGGACGGCGAATTCACCGAAGCACTGGCCAGTTATTACTTTTTCGAGGACGACGCGCGCTTCGGCGGCTGGCAAGGCTATCTCCAGCGCAGCGATGACTTCATTCGTTTCTGCTGCCATCTGCACATCTCGGAGATGTTAAGTGCGCGTGGTGGGGCAGGAGAAACGCGAGTGGTGTGGCGCTGGCCAGCGCGCCGATAAGTTCACTGTCGAGGCCGAGCACGGAGCAGCGCTCGACCGTCGAATGTCACTGCCAGGCATTCGGCTCGTACTTGAGGCAGGGAGGAAGCAGTCTCGTGAGTCAGGACATCAACGTGCTCGCGCTAGTCAAGGGCCAAGAGCGCTACGTGTTTCTCTATGACGACTCGAGTCGTGCCGAGACCCTGCGAACGCTGGGCCGCTTCGCCTCGAACCCGGAGTTGAGCTTCACCTGGTACGACGCCGCCGTGCTCAGCCAGAAGATTCGCCAGGAGGCCGCCGCCGTACCCCTGACCTCCTCGCGGCCACGCTTCAAAATGCCGTTGGCCACCGATACCGACGAACTGGGCTAAGCACTCGTGCCGGTTGAAGACGCGCACTCGATGCGGACGGCCATCGCCCGCTTTCTCGATTACCTGCGGGTCGAACGCAACGCGTCGCCGCTGACCGAGAAGAGCTATCGCGAGGATCTCGAAGCGCTGGCCGGCTACCTGGCCGACCTCAACGGCGGAGATTGCCCCCCGCCCGAAGAGATCCAAACGCTCGACCTCCGCGGGTACGTCGCCGCGCTGCACGAGGCGGGCTATGCCCGCACGACCATCGCTCGGCGCCTGGCCTCGTTGCGGAGCTTTTTCCGCTTCGGCCAGCGCGAAGGTTGGGCCAAGTCGAACCTGGCCAAGCCGCTGCGCAATCCGCGGCAAGCGCGCACGCTGCCCCACTTTCTTTCGACCGAGGAAGTCGGCCGTTTGCTCGACGCGCCGGCCGACCGCGGTCCGCTCGGACTGCGTGATCGGGCCCTGCTCGAAACGCTCTACTCGGCCGGACTCCGCGTCAGCGAGGTCGTGGGGCTCAATGACGGCGACGTCGATCTCGACTCGGGCGTGATCAAGGTCCGCGGCAAGGGGCGCAAAGAGCGGCTGGCCCTGTTGGGTTCGTACGCCGCCAAGGCGATCAAACGCTGGCTCCGCGTGCGCACGCTGCACGTGCGCGAGGCGTCGGGCGCGAGCGCACCGGTGTTTGTGAATAAGTTCGGCCGCCGGCTCACGACGCGCAGCGTGGGCCGCTTGCTCGAAAAATATCTCCGCGAAACCGGGCTCGACCGCCGCACCACACCCCACACGCTACGGCACAGCTTCGCCACGCATCTGCTCGATCGCGGCGCGGATATCCGCAGCGTGCAAGAACTGCTGGGGCATAAAAGCCTTTCCACCACGCAGATCTACACGCACGTCAGCACGACAGCCCTGCGCGCGGCGTACGAACGTGCCCATCCCCGCGCGAAGTAGTGCCTTCACTCCGGCTTCGCACCCAGCGGGGTCGACTTCGGCTAGAATGAGCCTGACGCCGGGCATGGCGCTTGGTGTCGTGCATTCCCCCCGCGGCAGCCTGAACGATGGCCATCGTCTTCATTCCTCACCAGATGCGTGATCTGACCGGGGGCGTAGCCCATCTCGAAGTCGAGGCGAAATCGTTGCGCCAAGCCATCCGCGCGCTCGACGAGCAGTTTCCCGGCATCGCCGCACGGCTGACCGCCGGCGAAGGGCTTTCGCCGGGCATTCAAGTCTCGATCGATGGCGCCATCTCGAGCCGAGGCCTGCTCGCGCCGATCAAGCCCACGAGCGAAGTACACTTCCTGCCCGCTATCGGCGGCGGATGAGGGCATTTTAAATTCCTCACGGACGCATTCTAAAGATTCGATGTTCGCGGATCGTAACCCGAAGCGTCAGCGAAGGTAGTTCTTCGACACTGCCTACATCTTCAACGCGTCGTTGATCGTGCCGATGTAGAAGAACGCCAGCTTGAAGATGATGGCGATGATCAGCATCGCCACGAGCGCCCAGACGGCAAAACCAGCCAGTACGGTCAGCGTGCCGAGGGCGCGCTGCGCCTGTTCCTGGTACTGCCGCGAGAGCAGCGCCATCGACTCGGGCAGGCGGCCGCTCCGTTCGCCGATCTCGAGATGATCGAGAAAGTCGCGCGGGTAGGGAGCCGAACGCGAGAGCGCCTCGCTGATTTCGCGCCCCGATTTCACGGCCCGGACGACGTCGTCGCTGGCGTTGGCGTACTCGAGCATGTGCGTGCTGCGGAGCGAGAGGGGCAAGGCACGCGTCAGGGCCATGCCGGCATCGAGCGTCACGTGCAACGACCACGCCAGTCGCGACAATGCCAACGTCCGCAGGCTGGGCCCCAGGACGGGCAGGCGCACGAGCAGCCGTTGCACCGGCGCGGTCCAGGCCAGACCTCGCCGCAGTGCCTGCACCAGAATCGCTACCACCACGGCGATCGACCCCACGATGAGCAGGTAGATCATCAATCCCGACGTGCCGACGAGGCCAAACCCCAGGATGTCGATCGGCTGACCTCCCGCCGGCGCAATTACGCCCATGATGAAGATCAACAGTCCGACGATGCCCACGGCGGCGGTGAGTTGAATGGCCGGCCAGGCGAGCGCGGCCAGAAAGTTTCGTCGCAGGGTGAGCTGATGCTCGTAATGCTCGGCCAGTTGGCGGAAGACTTCGGAGAGGCGCCCCGTTTCTTCCCCGACCTCGACCATCTCGTGGAAGAGTGTCGGGAAGTAGTTGCCGGTGCGGGCGAGCGAGTCGACGAGCGTATCGCCGCGCGAGATGCCATCGTGAATCACCGCCAGGCGACGTTCGAGCCCCGAGGCGGAGCGGCTGGAAGTCTCGCGCTCCAGCAGACGCCGCAGGTCGATGCCCGCCTCGAGCGCGGTGCCCCAACGGCGGCAAAGAGAAGCCAACTCACGCAAACCAACGCGAGGAGCGAAGATCATGTCGGTCGCCCGTAGCAGAGGACCCAATGGCGAGCGACGTAACGGAGGCCTCTTCTCCGTAGCCGGCGGCCCGCAACGCCGAGCGAACCGGGGCGGCCCCCGATTCTCCGACGATGCCCCGATTATAGACAGTCGTCGCTGGCGATACCTGGAATTCCCTCTGCCCACTAGCCCCTGCCCACTGACCACTGATTTGCTAGAATCGGGCACTTCCAAGGCTTCGGCCGTAGTGCGGGAACTATGAGCACCTGGAATTCCGTGGCCATTGTGGGTGTCGGCCTGATCGGTGGATCGATCGGCTTGGCCCTGCGCCACCGGAGATTGGCAGACCGGGTGGTGGGCATCGGCCGGCGTGAAGAAAGCCTGCGGGTGGCCAAGTCGCGCGGGGCGGTGACCGCCACGACCACCAGCCTGGCCACCGGAGTGGCCGACGCCGAACTGGTGATCGTCTGCACGCCGGTCGAGCAGATCGCCGAGCACGTTCGTCAGACGGCCGAGCATTGCCCCAGCGGCGCCCTGGTGACCGACGCCGGCAGCACGAAGGCCTCGATCGTGGGGCAACTCGGGGGCGACCTGGGGCGCGACGTCCGCTTCGTGGGGAGCCATCCCTTGGCGGGGGGCGAGAAGTCTGGTCCGGGCGAGGCCGACGCCGATCTGTTCGTCCAGCGGGTCGTGGTCGTGACTCCCGATCGCCACACCCGGCCGCAAGACCGCGAGGCGATCTCGCAGTTTTGGACGAGTCTCGGGGCCCGTGTCGTCGAGATGTCGCCCCAGGCGCACGATAGCGCGGTGGCCACGACCAGCCATCTGCCGCACGTGGTGGCGGCGGCCTTGGCGGCGGCCGTGCCGGAAGAAAACTTTGCCATCTCGGCCGGCGGTCTCCGCGATACGACACGAATCGCGGCGGGCGATGTGGAACTGTGGACGCAGATTCTGCTCGACAACCGCGAGCCGGTCCTCGCGGCGCTCGACGCGTTCGATCGCTCGCTCGCGGCCTTTCGCGCCGCCTTGGAGGCGCGCGACCGCGAACAACTGAAACAGGCCCTCAACCAGGCGAAACGGAAGCGCGATGCTCTGGGAAGTTGATATTCATCCGGCCGAAGGCCAGCCCGATCTGGCCGCCCGACAAGTCCGGCTCGAAGCCGCCGAGTTGGGGCTCTCGCAAGACCTGCGTCTGCGATCCGCGCGGGGCTTTCTGCTCGAAGGCGAACTTGGCCGCGAGGACGCCGACCGTATCGCCCGCGAATTGCTGGCCGATACGGTCGTCGAGCGTCCGGCGGTCGGCGCCGTCGGCGATGCCGCCATCACGGATCAGGGGGCGTCGAACGAGGCGCGGCTCGTCCACGTCTTGCCCAAGCCGGACGTGATGGATCCCGTCGCCGAAAGCACCATCGCGGCCATCGCCGACATGGGGTTGCGAGTGCGCGCCGTCCGCACGCTGCGGAAATATTGGTTCGATCAGCTCAGCGACGAACAATTGCGCCTGTTGCGCACGAAGGTCCTGGCCAACGACGCCATCGAAGAGGTGATTGTCGGGCCGTTGACATTCGACCGGTTGGCCGTGGGAGCCCCCTACTCGTTCAAGCTGCAGACCGTGCCCCTTTCGACCCTCGACGAGGCGGCGCTCGTGCGTCTCAGTCGCGAGGGACAGCTTTATCTGTCGCTCGCCGAGATGCAGACGATCCAAACGCATTTCCGCGGGCTGGGCCGCGAACCGACCGACATCGAGCTCGAAACCGTCGCACAAACCTGGAGCGAGCACTGTAGCCACAAGACCCTCAAAGGACGCATTCACTACCGCGACGAGTCGGGCTCGCGTCACTTCCAGAACATGCTCAAGGAGACGATCTTCGCCGCCACGCAGTCGATCCGCCGCACGCTCGGCGCCGACGACTGGTGCGTCAGCGTCTTCGAGGACAACGCCGGCGTCGTGACGTTCGACGACCACCACCATGTGGTGTTCAAGGTCGAGACGCACAATCACCCCTCGGCGCTCGAGCCTTACGGCGGCGCCAACACGGGGCTGGGTGGAGTGATTCGCGATCCGCTGGGAACGGGTTTGGGCGCCAAGCCCATCTGCAATACGGACGTCTTTTGCTTCGCGCCCCCCGATACCCCGGCCGAGGAGATTCCCCCCGGCGTGCTCCATCCGCGACGCGTGATGCGCGGGGTGGTCTCTGGCGTGCGCGACTACGGCAACCGCATGGGCATTCCCACGGTGAACGGCGCGGTCTATTTCGATCCGCGCTATCTCGGCAATCCGCTCGTTTATTGCGGCAATGTGGGCTTGTTGCCCAAGGACAAAGCTCGAGGGGCCGCGCGGCCGGGCGATCTGATCGTGGCCGTCGGCGGTCGCACGGGCCGAGACGGCATTCATGGCGCGACGTTCAGCTCGGCCGAGTTGACCTCGGAAAGCGAGAGCGTTTCGGGGGGGGCCGTGCAAATCGGCAACGCCATCACCGAAAAGAAAGTGCTCGACGTGATCCTCGCCGCCCGCGATCGCGAGCTCTACACGGCGATCACCGATTGCGGCGCCGGTGGCTTTTCGAGCGCCGTCGGCGAGATGGGGGCCAAGATCGGCGCCCAGGTCTGGTTGGATCGCGTGCCGCTCAAGTACGACGGCCTATCGTACACCGAGATCTGGATCTCCGAAGCGCAGGAACGGATGGTGGTGGCCGTGCCGCCGGAGAAATGGGAAGCTCTCGCGGCGCTCTGCCGGTCGGAAGGGGTCGAGGCGACCGCCATTGGCGAGTTCCTGCCCACGGGCCGCCTGAAGCTCATCTACCACGACCATGAGGTAGGCGATCTCTCGATGGAGTTTCTCCACGACGGTCAACCCCCGGTCGTGCGCGAGGCGGTCTACCAACCCGCTCCGATCGAGGCGTTCAAACTGCCCGAGGCCGGCCGCGGCGATTGGACCCCCACACTGACGAAGATCCTGGGCTCGCTCAACGTGGCGAGCAAAGAGTGGATCATTCGCCAGTACGATCACGAAGTGCAGGGAGGGAGCGTCGTGAAGCCGCTGGTCGGCGTGTCGAACGACGGGCCCGGCGACGCCGCCGTCGTGCGGCCGGTGCTGGGCTCGCGGCGCGGCGTGGTGGTGGCCTGCGGCATGAACCCGCAGTACGGCGACTTCGACACCTACGACATGGCCGCCAGCGCCATCGACGAGGCGATTCGCAATTGCATCGCCGTCGGCGCCGACCCGGCGCGGATCGCCATTCTCGACAACTTCTGCTGGGGGGACTGCGAGCGAGCGGAGACGCTGGGCTCGCTCGTTCGCGCGGCGCTGGCCTGCCAGGATCTGGCCGTCGCCTTTGGCACCCCCTTCATCAGCGGCAAGGACAGCCTGAACAACGAGTTCAAATACACCGACACCTCGGGCCAGCGGCAATCGATCGCCATTCCGCCGTCACTCTTGATTAGCGCCATCGGCCAGATCGACGACGTCAGCCGCGCCGTGACGATGGACTTGAAACGCGGGGGCAACTACCTCTACCTCGTCGGCACGACGCGTGCCGAGATGGGGGGCTCGCATCTGAACCTGGTCGAGGGCGGAGCGGGGGGGCTCGTCCCGAAGGTGATTCCCGAGCGGGCGCTGGCCACGTTCCGCGCCTTGCATGGCGCGATTCGTGAGCGACTCGTCCGCGCGTGCCACGATCTGAGCGAAGGTGGTTTGGCCGTAGCGCTGGCCGAAATGGCCTTTGCCGGCGGCCTGGGGGCGGAAATCGAGCTGGACCGCGTCCTCCACGACATGCCCCCCAGCGAACTGGCCGATGCCACGCTGCTGTTCAGCGAATCGAACTCGCGCTTCTTGTGCGAGGTGGCCCCCGAACAGGCCGCGGCGTTTGAAGGCGCCCTCGGCCAAGTACCGCTGGCCAAGATCGGTCAGGTGACCGAGACGGGGCGCGTGCAGGTGTGCGGACTCGCCAGTACCGGAGGCAAGCTCGTTATCGATGAAGATATCGCCGCGCTGAAAGAGGCCTGGCAGGCGCCGCTTCGCTGGTAGGTTTGTCGTCGCGTTTTTCTTGATTCGGAATCCTTAGCACGAACTGATGGCGACATGGCACGACCCCGCGTGTTGATCCTGCGAGCGCCTGGCACGAACTGCGACAGGGAGACCGCCTTCGCCTTCGAACGCGCGGGGGGCCTGCCCGAGTCGATCCACATCAATCGACTGCTCGAACGTCCGCGGCTGGTCGACGATTTTCAGATCCTCTGCCTGCCCGGCGGCTTCAGCTACGGCGACGACATCGCCGCCGGACGTATCCTGGGCAATCAGATCCGCCATCACCTGGCCGACGCGCTGGGCCGCATGAAGGCCGACGGCAAGCTGATCCTCGGCATCTGCAATGGGTTTCAGATCCTGCTCAAGTCGGGCGATCTGCTCGACACGGTTCGCGACGGCGAGCCCGCCGCCACGCTCACTTTGAACGACGGCGGCCGCTTTGAAGACCGCTGGGTACACCTCGACTGCCGCGACTCGAAGTGCATCTTCTTCCAGGGCATCGACACGATGTATCTGCCGATCGCGCACGCCGAAGGCAAGTTCGTCGTCCGCTCGCAGTCCTTGCTCGACGAGATGACCGCCGCGGGACAGGTCGCGTTGCGCTACACGACGGGCGCGGGAAATGCCCCACCGTCGACCGAGCCGCTGCCGTTTCCCGCCAACCCGAACGGCGCCATGGCGAACATCGCCGGCTTGTGTGATCGCTCGGGGCGCGTCTGCGGCTTGATGCCCCATCCCGAGCGTCACATCGACTTCACGCAACATCCGCAATGGACCCGCCGCGAGCCGGTCGAGCACGGCGACGGTTTTGCCGTGTTCCGTAACGCGGTGCGGTACTTCAGCTAAGTCTCGACACGCTGCACGAATTCTGGGTGGCACTGCTGGTTTGCCCAGCAGTGGCTCGTTGAACGTTGGTGTTCATTGGGGCGTCTGCTGCGCGTCATCCGCCGACTGCTCGGCCAGGAAGTCGATGATAGCTTGCCGAAATTCCTTACGAAACACGCACGTGACATGATTGGCCCCCTCGATTTCGACGACCGGCACGTCGGGGCGCACTTCGAGCAGGGGATCGACGCGGCGTTCGAGCAGCCCGTCGTTGCTGCCGATCACGACCTCGATCGGTTGCTGGATGGCGGTCAGTTGCTCGCGCGTGATGCCGAGCGTGGGAAATCCCTGAGCGCAGGCCTGTAACGGTTTCAGCTCTTCGCCCGCGGTCGAATCTTCGCGGGAACTTTCCGCCAACTCGATCCAGCCCATGCCGCCGATAAGCCCGCTGCGCACGCGCTCGGGGTGGGTGGCGAGCACCTTCAAGGTAATCATGCCCCCCATCGAATAGCCGACGAGATGCGCGCTGTCGATCTCGAGATGGTCGAGCAGGCGCACAATGTCCTCGGCCATGACGGCGCCATATTCGCCGGGCGATGTTGGCTTGTCGCTCAGCCCGTGTCCGCGGTTGTCGATGGTGATGACGCGATACTGCCTGGCGAGCGGAGCGATAATGCCCGGGATGCGCCAGTTCATGTCGCCCGAGGCGGTATAGCCATGAATCAGCACGACCGGCGGGCCCGAGCCCTCGTCGGTATAGCGGATCTTCACGCCGTCGGAGTCGAAGGATTGATCTTTTGCCAGACTGGGCAGCACCAGACAACTCGCGGTCAGTACGAGGAACAACACGGATATACGCATCGTGGAAGGCATCGCGTTTCCCTTAATTATAGAGCGACTCGGGGTGGCATTGGCTTTGCCAATGCTGGGCGAGTGGAGCAGTATTTGTACGTACCTGGCTCGTGACGATTGAATTCTTGATCGAATCAAAGAGCGAAGCTTCGCTCAAGTTGAACCTTTCGCAGCGTGATAGAAGCTTTCTTAGTAAGCACTAGCAAAGCCAGTACCACCCAGCGTCCAAACTCTTGCCTCATATGCTTGATCGAAGTTGGGCTCAATCCCCAGTCGCCCCGCGTGCGAGGCGGCGCTGGCGGAGCGCCTCGTAAAACAGCACGGCGGCCGTGGCCGAGACGTTCAGACTGTCGGCTGCCCCCAGCATCGGCAAACGCAGCGCGGTAATCTCGGGGGCACGCCAGACGTCGGAGAGTCCGGCGGCCTCGCTGCCCAGCACGAGGGCGGTCCTGCCCGAGAGATCGACCTCGGCATAATCGCGCGCGGCGTCGGGGCGCGCCGCCACGATCGAATCGACCCCGCGCTGCCGCAGCCAGGCGAGCGCGCGTTCGCTGGTGGCCGTGCGGCACGGAACTGTGAAGATCGTCCCCAGGCTGGCCCGAATCGTGTTGGGGTTGAAGAGATCGCTCACCGGATCGGCCACGATGACCGCGGCCACGCCGGCCGCATCGGCGCTGCGCACGATGGCTCCCACGTTGCCGGGCTTCTCGAGCCCCACGAGCACGGCCACCACGCCACTGGCGGCTAGCTCCAACTCATCGAGCGATTGCTCGGGGGGGCGCGCGACGGCGACGAGGCCTTCGTTCCGCTGGCCGAAGGCGATTTTTTCGAGCACGCCGGGCGAGACGTCGAACCTCGCGGCGCTCGTCGTGGTGAGCTCGTCGAGCGCCTGCTGAGCCTCTTGCGTGCGGAGATTCTCGCGACAGACGAAGTATTCGACAATGTGTAGTCCACCGAGCAACGCGCGTCTGATCTCGCGCGCTCCGTCGATGAGAAAACGCTGCTGCTGGGCGCGATCGCGCGCGTCGCGCAAGGCGGCGGCCTGCTTGACTCTGGGGTTCTGCGTGCTGGTGATCGTGGTCGCGGTCATGCGTCGATTCTAAGCCAACGCCGTCCAGCGAGCCACGACACCGGCGTCGAGCGTCCGCCCATCGCCGGCGCGAAGCTTCAACCGCTTGGCCTCGACGCGGGGACCACAACTGCCGAAAAAGGCCTCGGACAGGCAGGCCCCCAGTTCGGCCGGGCCGAAGCCGGGAGAGTGGCAGGTAAGCAACACAAACGCCGGAGAAGTTCCCTCTGCCTGCGCCCTGGCGTCCGCGACTTGCGCGGCAAGTTCGGCGCCCGCCTGTATGCGAGCGGGTTGCCGCGTCGAGGCGGACGCCGGTTGCAGGCCGAGCAGAACCGCGCACTCGCGCAAGAGGGGCAGCAAGTGCTCGCCCAGCTTCCAGGGTTCCCCCTTGGGACCGTGGCCGTAACTGGGGGGATCGAGAATCACCGCGTCGTAGTGGTTGCCTCGGCGAACCTCGCGGCGTACGAAACGGGCCGCGTCTTCGACGATCCAGCGGATCGGCGCCTCGGCCAGCCCGCTCTGCCGCGCGTTGCGGCTGGCCCAGGCGACGGTATTCCGCGCCGCATCGACGTGGACGACCGACGCGCCGGCCGCGGCCGCCGCCAGCGTGCTGGCGCCGGTGTAGGCAAACAAATTCAACACCTTGAGCGGGCGCCCGGCGCTGCGCACTTGTCGCGCGAGCCAGTCCCAGTTCTCGGCCTGCTCGGGAAAGACGCCCACGTGGCCGAACTCGGTGCGTTTGAGTTCCAATCGCCAGTCGCCGTGTTCGACGATCCAGGGAGAGTCCGCTTCGCGCGCGACGTGCCATTCTCCTTCGTCGCGCGTCGTACGCTCGAATCTGGCGTCAGCGCTCGGCCAGACGCGAGTCTCCGCATGGCGTAACGTTCGCTCGGCGGCGGGCGAGGGGCGATCGATCACGTAGCCGCCGAATCGTTCCAGCTTGCGACCGTCGCCGAAGTCGAGCAGCTCGTACTGGGAGGAATCGAACATAAAGTGAAAGGACTATTCAGTTCGCGGCGAGAGAACCCTTCAGAGAGCACTGGCGTAGCCAGTGGCACCCAGATCGGCCAAACTTGTGAGCCTGCTCTGCACTGGCTGGCAGCACCCGGCAGCCTGTGCCTCTTGCCGTTACTGCTGACCCTTTCGCGTGCGGCGCGTCTGCGTGGTGCGATGCGGACGATAGCCTCCACTGCTCTGTTTGCGCGACTCGCGCTTCGAGGGTTTTTCCTTGGTCAAGGTCTGCGTCGCTTCGGTACGCCGCCGACGCAGGGCTTCCTTCGGCGGACGCGACGGAATCAGCGAATCGCAGCCGTCACCGATCAGATCGCGCCGGCCGGCCATCTCCAACGCCTTGCGCACCTCGAAATAATTCTCGGGCTTGAAGAATTGCAACAAGGCTCGTTGTAACTTGCGATCGCTCAAGTGCTGCGCCACGTAGACCGGCTTCATCGTGAAGGGATCGAGTCCCGTGTAGTACATGGCCGCCGCGATATCCATCGGGCTGGGGATAAAATCTTGCACCTGGTCCGGCTGATACCCTTGCCGCTTGAGAAACAACGCCAGCTCGATCATCGAATCCAGCGTGCTCGCCGGGTGGCTGGCGATGAAGTAGGGCACCAGGTATTGCTGCTTGCCTGCCTCCTTCGACGCCCGTTGAAACTCGCGGTCGAACTCCAGGAAGTCGTCGTTCGCCGGCTTCTTCATGGCGTCGAGCACCTGCGGATCGACGTGCTCGGGCGCGACCTTCAACTTGCCCCCCACGTGATGGCGGACCAGCTCGCGCATGTAGACCGGATCGCGCCGGGCGAGATCCATGCGAATGCCCGAGGCGATAAATACCTTGCGCACGCCCGGCTGCTGACGTGCCTCGCGCATCAACTCGATAAGCGGTCCATGATCGGTCCCCAGCAGCTTGCAGATGGTCGGGTGAACGCAGCTCAACCGCCGGCAGACGGCTTCGACCTCGGGGCGCGAGCAGCGCATCTCATACATGTTCGCCGTCGGGCCCCCCAGATCGCTCACCACTCCGGTAAAGGAGGGATCTTCGCCCATGCGGCGCACCTCGCTGAGGATCGATTCCTTCGAGCGGCTCTGAATGATGCGACCTTCGTGCGCCGTGATCGAGCAGAACGTACAGCCGCCGAAGCAGCCACGCATGATCTGCACGGAGTGCTTCACCACGTCGTACGCCGGTATTTTCGCCCCGCCGTACGCCGGATGCGGCTTGCGCGTGAAGGGCAAGCCATACACGCGATCCATCTCGGCCTGCGCGAGCGGAATCGCCGGCGGATTGGCCACCACCCATTCCCGACCGTGCGCCTGGGCCACGCGACGCGCGTTGTGCGGGTTCGTCTCGTTGTGAATCAAACGCGTGGCCAGCGCGAAGGCGCGCTTGTCGGTCGAGACTTCCTCGAAGCTCGGCAGACGCAAGGTTTCTTCGCCCGGCTCGGGCTCGCTGGCCCCCAGGCGATAGACCGCGCCGCGGAGATCGCGCAGGTCGCGCACCGTTTCGCCCGCGGCCAGACGCCGCGCGACTTCGATGATCGCGCGTTCTCCCATGCCGAAGATCACCAGGTCGGCCTTGGCGTCCATGATGATCGCGCGGCGGACCTTGTCGCTCCAATAGTCGTAGTGCGCCAGACGTCGCAGGCTGGCCTCGACGCCGCCGGCGATGACCGGCACCCCCTTGTATGCCTCGCGAGCCCGCTGGCAGTAGGCCAGCGTGGCGCGATCAGGCCGGCGACCGATTTGTCCGCCCGGGCTATAGGCGTCGTCGTTGCGCACCTTGCGGTTGGCCGTGTAGTGATTGATCATCGAGTCCATGTTGCCCGCGCTGATCGCATAGAACAGTCGCGGACGGCCGAACTCGCGCCACGGCTCGCACGAGTGCCAGTCGGGCTGGCTCAGGATGGCGACGCGGAAGCCCTCGCTTTCGAGCAGCCGGCCCAACAGGGCCATCGCGAAGCTGGGGTGATCGACGTAAGCGTCGCCGCTGACGAACACGATGTCGACTTCGTCCCAGCCGCGAGCCTCCATCTCGGCGCGCGACATCGGCAACGGCGGCGTCGCCACCGGCACGACGGGCGCAGCCGCGGGCTGACCCAGGATCGGCAGGAGTGAGGAGGAGCTAGACATAATCGCTCGACAGGAAAAGCACTCGGCCTGGGGACGTTTACCCGGCGCAAGTTAGGCGGGACCATCGTATTCTACTCGCCATACCGCCTGAGGCCCACGGGCCTCAGGCGGGCGATTGCGGGCTGTTTGCAGGGGTCGAATCGTCCAGAGGGCACTTTGCGGGACGACATAGGGCATCGACGGACTAGAATTCGCCTTCTCCC
>JAHBXR010000024.1 GCA_019636335.1 Pirellulales bacterium | reverse complement strand
CAGGCGGGCCAGGAAGCGGTATTCGAACCGTCCATACGGATGGAACCGGGCTGTCGCAGTTGCCGTTCACGGTCTACTATCCGCATCAGATTGAAGTCGATCCCGTCAATAACAAGGTCTATTTTGGCGATGTCGTTGGCTTCAACGGACTGCGCAGGGCGAACTACGACGGCACGGGCGTTGAAACGCTGGCGACGGGAATTGTCGTGGGCGAAGCGCTCGACTTGGATATCGCGGGCAACCGGATCTTCTACTCACACAACGAAATTGGCGTTGACGAGCATCAACTGTGGTCGGCCAACCTGGATGGCAGCGATCCCTTGTTGCTGCTGACCGTGACCGAGCGACCTAATGACATCGAGCTTTGGAACGGGCAGATGTACTGGAGCACGCAGTTCGGCATTCATCGGGCCAACTTGGATGGAACCGATGCCACAAAGGTTGTTACGTTCGATGCAGGTAGTCCGTGGGGCGCAGATGGTTTTGCGATTGTGCCGGAGCCATCGAGTATCGCTATGGGTGGCATAGGGGCGGCCGTCATCGGAGCATATGGCTTTGTGTCCCGGCTGCGACATAAACGCAATGGCAAGTGCCTGTGGCATTTAGGGCGCCGTGGGCTGAAAGGAGACGGTGAAACCAGCGCGAATTGTCGCTGGCAAGTGCCGATCGTTGGTGCTCTGGCTTGGCTGGTCGCCGCACTGGGGCCGATAGCCACGGCCGATGCTGCGTCGCTTTACTTCACCTCCGACGGAAGCATCAAGCGCGCGAACATCGACGGCTCCGGCCTGGAAACGCTCTACAGTTATCCAGGCGGCTCGGGCAGTATGTGGGTCAACTGTATCGATATCGATCCCGCGACACAGAAACTGTACTGGTACGGCAAGGATTCCACTCACCCAATGGTGTTACGCAGCAATCTCGACGGCAGCGGTATCGAGCCGGTGATTACAACTGGGCTGACGAGTAACGCCCTTTACGGCTTCGCCGTCGATGGTGTCGGCGGTAAGCTGTACATGCATCAGCACCTCGGCGCGAACTCGAACAGCAGCATTTACACGGCGAATCTCGACGGTACCGGATTGGCCAAGCTGCCGTTCACCGCCTATTACGCGACCGACATCATTCCCGAGCCAGTCAGCGGCAAGCTCTACTTCCACGACAACGTCTTTTACCAGGGAATTCGACGCTCGAACCTGGACGGGACATCGGTCGAGAATCTGGTCGTCGGCGACGCGAGGGGTGTGGGGCTGGCGCTGGACCTGACGGCGAGCAAGCTGTATTACACCGACGCCGCCACTCATCAGATTTTCCGGTCCAACCTGGATGGCTCGGGGCAGGAACTGCTGTTGTCTCTCGACCACATGCCACGCGACATTGAGCTGTTCGACGGACAGATGTACTGGATGAGTCAGTTCGGCGTCTACCGCGCCAACACCGACGGGACGGGCATGACGCAGGTACTCGCGCTGAGCGGTGCGAACTGGGGCTCAAATGACACCCTGGTCATCTATGAAGCCGTGCCGGAGCCGGCGACCGTGGCCGTAGTCTTCACCGCAGTGCCGATGCTCATCGTTGCCGAAATTGTTCGCCGTCGGCGACAACGGGCGACACGACCAGTCCTCGCATGACGAGCTAGTACACCGTGCGCCGATGGAGCCCCCGGTGCGATCGATCGCGACAGCCTTGTGGCTCTCCGGGCGGATTTGTCTGACCGTTGCCGCCTGCTCTTGCGTGACATGTGAGATTTTGTAGGTCAGGCACCCTGTACCTGACACTCTTTCGAGTTGCCACGTCGAGCTTTGTCAGGTACGGGGTACCTGACCTACGAGTCGAGATCAAGCGAAAATACCCCCTGCACGACTCCAAAATAGGCGCACAATTTGGCGACGTTCTTTCTGGTCAGTTTTCGCTTTCCGGCGAGGATCTCGGAGATCGTCGATTTTCCAAGGCCCGTATCCTTTGCCAGTTGGACCTGGTTGACCCCCTTGGCTTCCATGAGGTGACCGAGCATTTCCGCGTCGCTCGGATCGTCGAACTTGATATGCTCATCTTCATAGATGAGCACCAGGTCGCTGAGCGCGTCGAGATAATCTTCGGCGCCTGGGTCGAGCGGCCCACGCCGCAGCAACTTAGCGATCATCTTTTGGGCCGCCGCCAGATCCTTGTCGCTGTGAATCGACTTGAGCGGAAATTCGTTGACCAACTGCAAGTAAGTGTCAGGGACGCGGCGAGTCTTCTTCGTTGAGCGGACCATGCAACTAGCTCCCAAATGTTCCCATCCCTAGAAGCAACCGCAATCCTGTTTCCATCTGCCTTTGTCGTATTCGCGATGAACACCTTGTGAGTGGCGTAGTTGATCTTCACGACGAGCCGGTACTTGTTCCCACCGATGTTGAAAACGACGCAGTCTCCCACCAGGTCGGCACTGGCGTAAGACCGGCGCACGTCCGCGAAGTTCTGCCAGTCCGCCTTCAGCACGTTCTTGTACCAAGTGCGCAGGGCACCTTCCGCATCCCGGCCGTCCGCCGTCTCCCAGAAGGCCCGCAGGGCGGCTTTTGAGAGAATTCGCATTGCGGGGTCTCCTTTACTTATCGACGACACCCAGCATTGTAGTTCTATAAAATAGATTTTAGAAGATAAGAGTTCTAAAAAACAGAACTATCTACTACCCCCCACTGTTTGACCGCGACACCCAAGGTGGACGGTGTCGGGCACCACGGACTCTGCCAGTGGTCAAGGACTGAACCACAACAACACGCTACGGGTTTGGGATTTTTTGTCGGGCCCGACGTCGGGCAGCGTCATGGTCTGTTTCCGAAGAGCTCTTCGGCGAGTGCATCTCGGCTGATCCCGACATGCTCGGCGACGTCCCGCAGAACGCCGGAAATCGTTCCGATCCGCAGTGTGCGGTGATTGGGAATGGTTACGTGAGGATCCTTTCCTAACTCACCAAAGCCGAAACAGGATATGTCTCTGATCGCGTTCTTCCATTGTAGCCGACCAATTCACCCCGGGCAGACGCCGATCTCAAACGCGGCGGAGGACCGCACGTGCGGGCACGGAGCGCGGTTGGTTATTCCTCGCCGAGCAGCGCCAGGATGTCGCGCAGCTCTGCGGGGCTGAATTGCTCGTGCAGGCCGTCGGGCATGACCGACTTGCTGGCGATGGCGCGGGCCGCGACCTGGTCGCGTGGCAGGTCGATTTGCTTGCCGTCCGCCAAAAGGAGTTGTTCGACCGGGCCGCTGCCGGGCACGCCGAGCGAGAGGGCCGTGAACGTGCGGCCGTCGGTGGTTTCGATCGTCCAGGGGACGTAGCGCGGCGCGATTTCTCGGCTGGGCTCGAGGATCGATTCCAGTACGCGGCGGCGCCCCATGCGCGTGGCGATGCCCGAGAGGTCGGGCCCGACGTCGGCTCCCTGGCCCGCGACGGTGTGGCAATCGCCGCAGCGGCCGGCCCCCTGGCCGAAGAAGGCCCGCCAGCCGGCGTCGCGGTCGCCTCCTTCGCCCACAAGCGCGAGCCAGGCGTCGATATCGTTCGTGCCGGGGCTCGTCGCGGGGAACGTGCTCTTGGCGGTGGTGCCGCTCGGCGCGGATCGAGCAAGCTGACGCGCGGCCGCGGCTTGCACGGCGCCAGGTTCGCCGGCGGCGAGCTTTTCGAGCAATGGCCGCGATGTTTCATCGACCAGCAGACCTGCCACGGCATCGGCGCGAAGCTGCGGATCGGCCGACGTATCGGCGATGACGGCTTCGAGCGCGTCGCTTCGTTCGGCCAGCGGGCTGCGGACGAGCGTGCGGACGGCTTCACGCCGCAGACCAGCGTCGGACGAGGCGAGCAGCTCGTTCAACTGCGATATGGCGATCGCGGGATGGCTTGGCCCGAGCATGCGCAGCGCCATGGCGCGCAACGCCGTGGGGCGATCGTTGTCTTGTAAGACGGCCAATAAAAATGGTTCGCCCGCGGCGCGGCCCGACTGCGCCGGCGTCGTGCCGGTATCGATCCAGTCGATGGCCGCCAGCGTCGCACGGAACAAGGGCCACGGGACGTCAGGTTCGTTGAGCATCGCTGCCAGATTCGCGCGAAACCGCGGCAAGCGAGCATCGGAAATCCAGCGCACGGCGTACAACCGCACGTCGGAATGCGGAGCAGAGAGGGCCGCGGCGAGCAATTCGTCGCGCCGCGCGTCGCCGATCTTCGAGCGGCGGGCCGCTTCGAGCAGGCCGAGCGTTTGCCGCGCGTCGGCGAGATCGGACAGTTTGGCACTTTCGACGAAGGTGGAATTCGTCAGCCCGACGACGGCCGCCTGGTGCAGAAAGGGATCTTCGAGGCTGAGCGTCGCCTGGTTCGGCGACGAGGCAAGCCGCGCGGCTTCCTGCTCGGCCGCGGTGAGCGCCGGAAATTCATCCGTCGGTGGCGTGCCTTTCCATTTCAAGCGCCAGATGCGTCCTTTTCCATGCACCTCGTAGCTGCGATCGACCCAGTCGGTGAAGTAGAGCGAACCGTCGGGGGCAACGGCGAAGTCGATCGGCCGGAACTGATCGTCCCCTTCGACCACGACCTCGCGCACGGCGGAGAAAGAGGCGCCGCGCGGCTCGAGGCGGAATCGCTCGACGCGATATTCTCCCCAACTCGAGACGTAGAGTTGCCCGTGGTAGGGGACGACAGCCGAAGGACCCTCGCTCGTCCCGGCCACCATGGGGAGCGTGCCGGGCAGTTCGCCGTCCCAGGCCTGCAACGGGTGCTTGCCCGAGCGACCGTAGCGGAACTGGTAGCCGTAGTCTCCCCCTTCGACGACGTGCAGCAAACGACAGGGAGGACTAGCGTCGGGATCGTTCTCGATACAGAAGAGGCGTCCGTGCGGATCGAGGCAGATGCCGAAGGGGTTCCAGAAGCCGGTGGCAACTTGTCGCAGCGAGCTGCCGTCGAGCTGGCAGTGGTAGACGTTGCCCCCTTCTCCGCCGCCGCTCAGGCGCGTGCCGTCGCTGCCGATGAGGGTGTAGGGCTCCCCCAGGTTTTCGCCCAGGCCGAAGTAGAGGCCCCCCTGGTCGTCGAAGGCGAGGCCGCAGAGTCCGTCGTGCGGATAGTCGCCGGGGGTATCGAGCCGGGCGATCTCTTCCTCCTGGTCGGCCACGTCGTCGCCGTTCGTGTCGCGCAGGCGGAAGACGCGCAGCCGCGTGGCGACGTAGATCCAGTCGTCCGGCCCGCGCCGGATGCTCATCGTTTTCTCGCTGCCTTCGTGGAAGCTACGGAAGCGATCGGCGCGGCCGTCGCCATCGGTGTCCTCGAGGAGACGAATGCGATCGGTCTTCGGCCCGGCGTAACCTTCCGGAGGAAAGTGGGTGTGCGATTCGATGACGAGCAGCCGGCCGTGGCGGTCGAACGTGAGGCCGATGGGGGTGACGATCTCCAGCTCGCGCGCGACGAGCGTGAGCTCGAGGCGGTCGTCGAAGACGCGCGGCGCGGGATCGGTGGGCTGTGCCGTGGCGGTGCATGCCACACAGGCCAACCAGATCGCGCACCAAGTGAACAATCGCATGTGGCTACCTCGTTGCAAGTGGGTAGGCTCGAAACGCTGCTCGTCGGGTGGCACGGATGATTTTCCGGAGCGGCTTGCGGAACGAGATGAATCGGAGTCGGAAAATCGTCCGTGTCGCGCAGCGACAAGAGGATGAGCGTGGGGGCATGGCTTGTCCCACGCCGGCCGAGCAGAACTGATCCTCTTGTTGCTGCGCGACACCGACCATTTTGCGATTCATGGTCTTGCGCAGTTGCAAAGTTTCTCCGCAAAATGATCTGCTACCCCCGACGCTTTGGGCTATCCCAAGCGCTAAGCGTAAGCGAGGGAACACTACGAGCAAACGTTCTTTCTGGAATCGCCTCGCTGACGCTTCGGGTTGCGATGCAACTTTGGCGCAACTCGACAACCACTGTCAGGTGCGATAGTCGGCGTTCAGCCGGACATATTCGGCCGTGAGATCGGTCGTCCAGAAGCGACAACGGGCCGTTCCTTCGCCGAAGCGGAGCACGATGTCCGTGTCGCGGTTGTCGCGAATCGAGTTCGAGACGGCCAACTCGTCGAAAGCGACGGGGCTGCCATGCTCGTAGAGCAGCGTGCCGTTGACCGTCAGGCTCACGCCGCGGGGATCGAAGGGAACGCCGGCATACCCGGCGGCCGAGACGATGCGTCCCCAGTTGGGATCGGCCCCGGCGATGGCCGTTTTCACCAAGGCGCTTTCGGCGACTGTCTTGGCGATGCTCCGCGCGGCGTTGCGCGTCGCGCAGCCTTCGATCTCAAGCGTGACCAGGTGGGTGGTTCCTTCGCCGTCGGCGGGAATCGCCCGGGCCAACTCCGTGCAAACTTCGGCCAGCGCCCCGCCGAAGCGGCGCAACTCTTCTCCCTTCAAGACCCCCGTGCCGGCGGCCCCGTTGGCCAGCAGCAGCACGGTATCGTTCGTGCTCATGTGTCCTTCGACGCTGATGCAATTGAACGAGTCTTCGACGGCCGTGCGGAGGGTGGCTTGCGCATCGACCGGCTCGAGGGCGGCATCGGTCAGAATGACCCCCAGCATGGTGGCCATGTTGGGGCCGATCATGGCGGCCCCCTTGGCCATGCCGGTGATGCGCACCGTCTTGCCGGCGAGCGTCAGCGTGCGCGCGGCCAGCTTGTGCGTGGTATCGGTGGTGAGCATGCCCCGCGCCGCGCGGACGAGATCGTCTTCGCCCGAGGCGAGCTTGCCCGCCGCCTCCTGAATGCCCGCGGCGATCTTCTCCATGGGGAGAAAGTTGCCGATCACGCCGGTCGACAGCACGAGGGCCTGTGGGGCCTGGGCGCCGCAGGCCTCGGCGGCGAGCCGGGCCATCTCGGCGGCGTCACGATCTCCTTGCTCTCCGGTGCAGGCATTGGCATTGCCCGAGTTCACCACGATGACCCGCGCGGCGGTCATGGGGGTGCGGGCACGATCGAGTCCCACCGGGGCGGCAAAGACGAGATTCTGCGTATACACGCCCGCCGCCGTGGCATCCGCCTCGGAGACAATCAGGGCGAGATCCTGCTTTTCAGGATTGCGTTTGATGCCGCAGTGAACTCCGGCAACGCGATAACCGAGCGGCAATGCAAGCGACATGCGAAGACCTTTGTCGTGACGTGGGGCCGGCTCGTGGGCCGACCAGGTGAGGGCGTTCAAGCGGAGCCGGAGGGCTACAGCAGGGCGGTCGTCTCGGGGTAGCCGTACATCAGATTCATGTTCTGCACCGCGGTGCCCGCCGCCCCTTTAGTCAGATTGTCGATGCAACTGATCGTCAGCACGCGGTCGCGCACCACGCGGGCCGTGATGTCGCAGAAATTGGTGCCGCTGGTGTCCTTGGTGCCGGGCAGGTGCTTGACCACACGCACGAACGGCTTGTCGGTATAGAACTCGCGCAGCGCGTCCATCACCTGCGTTTCGGTCACCGTGCCCTGGGGGCGCGAATAAGCGGTCGAAAGAATGCCCCGATCCATCGGCACGAGATGGGGCGTGAAGATCACCTGCACCGGTTGGCCCGAGGCGATGGTGAGCGTCTGCTCGATCTCGGGCGTGTGCCGATGCCGGCCGACGTTGTAGGCCGACAGGCTCTCGTTGCACTCGGGAAAGTGCGTCGTCAGCTTCGGCGTGCGCCCTGCGCCGGAGACGCCACTCTTCGAATCAATGATGATGTCGTGCGGTTCGATCAAGCCGGCTTTGAGCAGCGGCGCGAGCGCCAGCGAGGCGGCGGTGGGATAGCAGCCAGGATTCGCGATCAGGTCGGCCGGCACGATTTGCTCGGCGAACAACTCGGGCATGCCATAGACGGCCTTGCCCAGCCGCGCCGGATCGGCGTGCTTTTCGCCATACCACTCGGCATAGACACTGGGATCGCGCAGGCGGTAGTCGGCGCTAAAGTCGACCACGCGCGCGCCGGCCTCGAGCAGGTGGGGTACCAACGAGGCGGTGACCCCATGCGGCAAACAGCTAAAGACGCACTCGGCACGCCCGGCGACGGCGATCGGGCCGAGATCTTCGCAACGCACGTCGAGCCGGCCCCATAAGGCGGGATGCACGTCGCCGATGTGGGGGCTTCCTTCCTGGCGACTGGTAATCACCGCGATATCGACGTGTGGATGGCGCAGCAGCAGCTTGATCAACTCGAGGGCCGAGTAGCCAGTTCCGCCCAGGATCGCGACGCGAGTTTTCTTCATCGTTTGGTTCTGATATCCCGTGGCTGCCACGCCTCGAATTTGCAGGTTTTCTGCCGGTTTCCCGGCAAGTATACCGCTGTTGAAACAAACCCGCCAAGGGGCCGCCTGACGGGGCAGACCGACTCGCGCAAGCCGCTCGGCAATCAGGATGTCTAGAAGGAGATCTTGCCAGACAAGAAATCGCCGGCAGCGGTTCGCGTCGGCGCCAGGCGTTAGATCGTTTCGATGGCGAGCGGATAACGCACGGCGAACTCGGCCGCTTCGGCTCGGGTGAAGACCGATGCCGTGGCGCTGAGTCCGCGCACGCAGCTTGCGCCCAGCAGGCTCCCCAGGCGGAGGCATTCGCGTTCGTCGCCACCGGCGACGAGACCCGCGATATAACCGGCATCAAAGGCATCTCCCGCGCCGGTGCCTCCGAGGAATTCGACCGGATAGACCCCGGCGCGGAGGCGATTCGTCTGCGAGACGAGCACCGTGCCGTCACCGCCGCAGGTGATGACCGCCGTGCGAGCGCCTGCCGCGACGAAGCGTTCTGCCTGGCACATGGGATCGTCGAGCCCCGTGATGGCGAGCGCCTCGTCGAAGTTCGGCAAGAAGACGTCGGTCTCGGGCAACACGGGGGCCAGACGGGGCCAATGATCGCCGGCGCCGGGGAGCACGATGTCGAGCACCGTTTGCACCCCGGCAACGCGCGCGGCGCGAAACAGCTCGGCCAGCCGCTCGGGGTCGCACGAATCGAGCAGCAGATAGCCCCCCACGTAGAACACCTTCGCCTGGCGGATCTGGTCGAGCGAGATGTCCTCGGCACGGAGATGGCCGTTGGCGCCAATCGTGTGAATGAAACGGCGATCCTCGCCGCGGACATTCAGAATCAGCGTGCCAGAGGTCGGCACGCCGGCGATTTCGCGCAGGCCGCTCGTATCGATGCCACCTTGGGCGAGCGTGTCGATGATGAAACGGCCGAAGGCATCCTGCCCCACGCAGCCCAACACGCCCACGCTGAGCCCGTAACGGATCAGGTCGAGCGCGACGTTCGAGGCGCAGCCGCCGATTTCGAGCGGGAGCGCGTCAGCCAGAATGAGCTCGCCCGCCCGCGGCAGGCGATCGAGCGGCGGGGAAAGGTGGTCGGCAACAAGAATGCCGGCGCAGAGGCAGTCGATCTTCACGGCGTGGGCTTCCCTCGGGCGGTTGGCCTGCTGGCGGCGCCAGCAGTTCGCCGCTAGTCCGGCGTTGACGCTAGCGGCTGAATTGCTTAGTTTCTCGCCCTGGTCAATCGTTCTCACCAAGGACGGTGGCGAGTGCGAACGCACACTCGCTGGCGACGTTATCCATAACGGCCGCGCGAACGATTTACCAGACCCGCCGCCTTCGCCGCCGACCCGCTCGGCGACACCGCGCCGGAGTGGAAGGACCAAGGAAGGACCTGTCCCCCCGGAGACTCACTCTCATGGGCCCGTGCGTTTTCTGCCGCGGGGCGCGTGCTTGCGCCACGCTGTTCACCCTCGGTCTGCTGGCTTGTTCACTGACCTTGCCCGCCAGAGGGCAGGAGAAAAACCGCGAGGAAGAGCTGCGCATCGCGCGGCTCATTCGCGACCTGGGCAGCAATTCGTTCGTCGCGCGCGACGCCGCCAGCCAGGAACTGGCCCAGTTGGGCTCTGCCACGCGCCAGCAGCTTGCCGAGGCCCTGCGCAGCGCCGATCCCGAGGTGCGGATGCGGGCCCAGTACCTGATGCAAAAGATCAAGACCGCCGACCTGTGGGAACCGAGCCAGCTCGAGCTGCGCACTGGGGCGGCCAAGGTCACTGGTCTGCTGGCCGCGATCTCGGATCAATCGGGCAATCGCTTGATGGTGGGGGAGCAGTACGGCGCATTTCAGGAAAGTTCTCTCACGTTGGCCACCGGCAAGGGCTCGTTCTGGGAACTGCTGGACGAAGTCTGCGCGAAAAGCGGGAATCGTGTGCGTCCCCATTACGATACGCGCAACCCGGGACTGGTGGTCGTCTCGGGCACGCCGACGCAATACCCGGTCGCCTACGCGGGGCCGTTCCGCGCGGAGATTACCGGTGCTCGGCGGGTCTTTATCGAGGAAGTGGACTACGAAAATCTGCACGCCGATGTGACCCACACGTTCCAATTCAACTTACAGGTGATGTGGGAAGATCGCTTTCGCCTGGTGGCCTATCGCGCGCAACCCGAGTTGGAAGAGGCGGTCACCGCCCAAGGCGTAAAACTGACGGCGACGCAGCCGGCGAGCAGTGGCTGGAATGTCGCCTCTGGGGGCGCGCGGCAATTGGCCATGAATCTGCGGATGAATCCCCCGGCGACTTCCGCGGCCAGGCTCGACCGCCTGGTGTTGAAATGGGGCCTCGTGGCGGTCGGCGACCTGGGGACCATCGAAGTCGAGGACTTTCAAGCGATCGAGTCCTATCGGCAGGACGATGTCGAATTGACGATCGAGTCGGTCGAGCAGAAGCAAGGCTCTCGCTACGAGGTCGGGCTCATCGTTTCGCGCGATCGCATCGTGCCGGAACCGCAGGAGGTCATCTTCCAGGAAATCGAGGTGCAAATGCTCGATTTCGAAGGCAAGCCGTTCCGCTCGCAGGGACAGACGAACAGCCTGACCGGCGCTGGGGCCAAGATGAAGATCACCTTCACGGGCGAAACGACCGAGAGCCGCCCCAAGCTGATTCGCGTCCTTTACCCGCGAATTCGGTCGCAAGAAGATCTGCGCATCGTCTTCCGCGACGTGCCGCTGCCGGTGGGACGGCCGGAGTGAGTGGCGTGTTGGTACCTGCAAAGCTATTTGCGGGCCAGATTGTTTGTGGCAGCTGGTGTCAAACCGCAGCAGTAGAGTAACACTTGAACTGCATAGTATCATATAGTATGATACTATGCGTATTTGATGTTACGGGCGGTGCGCCATGGCAGTCGATGCTGACAGGATCAAGCGATATCTTCAAGACACATTGGGAGTTATCGCAACGGTAACCAATTGGTCCCCCCAGAACCGCCTTCCGCTCTTCTACCGAAGCTCCTATCAATTCCTACAGACTGCGATTCTTGAAACACGCTGTCTATTGATGGTTGAGCGCGTCGAGGAAGCTCTTGCTCCTGCCAAAATTCTCAAGCAAATGGAGCAACTGAGGCCCAAGTGGGACGGAGAACTCATCTATGTGCGAGGGCAAATTTCATCACACCAGCGCAAACGCCTTATTGAGCAGAAAGTGCCTTTCCTGATTCCGGGTAATCAACTTTATCTGCCCATGCTCGGCATCGATCTGCGAGAGTATTTTCGGCAAGCACGCCAAATCTCGCCGGGACTAAGTCCTGCCACGCAGGCTCTCGTTCTTTACTTCATCCTGCAGGCCGCGCAAACGAGGCATACCCCGGCCGAACTCGCAAAGCGGCTCGGGTACTCGAAGATGACGATGACGCGTGCTTTCGACGAGTTGGAAGCAAGAAAACTGTGCGACATTTCAATGGAGGGTCGACAACGCTGGTTGTGCCTCAAGGATTCGCGGCACACGCTTTGGCAAGAAGCACTGCCTCTATTGCAATCACCGGTCAAGAAAAAAACACTTATCCGTCGAGCGAATGATCGACGACCAGGCTTACTTGCCGGTCTTTCAGCGCTTGCCACGTATTCCATGCTGAATGCGCCCAATACACACGTAATCGCTGTTTCTTCGCACACTTGGAAATCCTTACAACAACACCGGATTGACGAAGACACATCCGCTGATGATCGTGATTCAATCGAAGTAGAGCACTGGCATTATGACCCAGCGCTACTCTCTCATGGAAATTCGGTCGATCGCCTATCGCTGTACCTGTCCATGAAGGACAATAAGGACGAACGGATCGAGGCAGCGCTCCAGGAAATGATCGGAGCGATGGAATGGTAGAGGGACTGGCGCGCTTCAGGTCGCACTTTGCGGACTTCACAGATCAATACGTATTGATCGGGGGAGCCGCGGGTTTCGTGCCGGATGTTGTCAAAGCCGACCTCAAGGCGTTTCTTGATCAAGTCAAAGAGGAAGGCATCGACCTGAAGGCACTGGGCGTGGTTGGCCAGACGCGTGCAGACATCGAGATGGAACTGCGAAGGATCTATCAACTTGCTTGAGAGGGTTACGGCGTGGCTGCTGTCCCATCTCGCATAAGTCTTTGACCGATCACGCGCAAGATTCCCCGCGCGACTTCTTCTTTCGGGCCGGCGAGGGCCTCGACGACCGCGCCGCTACGGTCGAGGATCTCGCAGCGATTGTTCTGCGAGTGCATCGCCTCGGGACCGTTGAGGACGATCAGGTCGCAGCTCTTCTTCTCGAGCTTGGTCAGCGCGCGAAAGCGCTGATCTTCCGTTTCCAGAGCGAAGCCGACGAGCCACTGGTGCTGTTTCGAGGCGCCGAGCGTGGCGACGACGTCGGGCGTTTCGATCAGGTTCAAGACGAGCGGCTCACCCGTCTTGTTGATCTTGCCCGAGGCGACCATGCGCGGACGGTAGTCGCACGGCGCGGCGGCGCCAATCAGGCCGTCGCACTCGGGGAAGATGCGCTGGCAGGCCTCGAGCATTTCTTCGGTCGAGACGACGGGGACCACCTGCACGTCGTCGGGATACTTGATTTCAACCGGGCCGCTGACGACGACGACCTCGTGCCCCAACTCTCGCGCGGACACGGCCAGGCATCTCCCCATGAGGCCACTCGAAGCATTGGTGAGATAGCGCACCGGGTCGAGGTATTGCCGCGTGGGGCCCGAGGTAATCAGGATTCTCGCCACGACGGGCCTCTTTGCCTGTTCAATACCCGAGCGCTTCAGCGCGGCTTCAACGTTTTCAGTCGCTCGGCGATCACGTCGTAGATCGCCTCCGGAGCCGACATGCGCCCCACGGCGCGCGTGCGACAACTGAGCCAGCCCTCTTCGGGGCCGACCAGCGAGTAACCGTCTTCGCGCAACTGCGCCACGTTGCGCTGCACGGACGGCTTGTCCCACATCTGGTTGTTCATCGCCGGGGCGAGAATCACGGGACCACGGAAGGCCAGCACGAGCGTCGAGAGCAGATCGTCGGCGGCGCCGTGTGCCACCTGGGAGAGAAAGTTGGCGGTCGCCGGGGCCACGACGAGCAGCTCTCCCTGGGCCGCCAGATCGATGTGCGGACCGAGCGGGTGGTTTCCTTCATCGAAGCCGCGCACGTGGACCTTGCGCCCAGTGAGAGCGGCGAAGGTGGCGGGGCCGATGAAGTGCGTGGCCGCTTCGGTAAGCACGACCGAGACCCCCGCGCCGGCCTGGACCAATTGACTCACCAGCATGGCGGTCTTGTAGGCCGCCACGCCCCCCGTCACGCCGACCACTAACTCGCGACCATTCATCACGAGCACGCCGCCCGTCGTTTAGAGATTGGCCAGGTCCAATTCGGGCGGGCCACCGGTGGTGGTCGTTTCGCCCACGGTGCGGACATTCGACGAGGTGTCGAGGAAGATCTTGTCCTGGATGATTTCCTGGATCACGATCTGCAGCTTGTCCTGCGTGTTCAGGTCGACCAGCGGACGCGCGCCGGCATTGAGCGCCACGAGGCGCTTCTGAATCAAGGTAGAAAGCTTGAACCGGCCGCCGACCTTGTTGACGATCGACTCTTCCTTCAGTTCTTCAAGCATGTTCGTTCAGCCTCCAGAGGAGAGAAGAATATCGCAGATGCGCTGAACCGCGTGGTCGACGTTGTCGTTGATCACGCGGTGCGCGTAGCGGTCGGCAAATTCCAATTCGCGGCGGGCGCCCGCCAGGCGGCGCTGGATCGAGGATTCGGCTTCGGTCCCCCGGTCGCGCAGCCGCTGCTCGAGCTCGGCGAGCGAGCCGGGCTCGACAAAGATCGTGACGGCGTCGGGGTAATGCTCGAGCACGGCCAGGGTGCCCTGCACGTCAATCTCCAAGACTACCCACTTACCGGCGGCCAGACTAGGGGCAACCTCGCTACGCAGCGTTCCGTACCAGTGCCCCCCCTCGTAAACCTCGAAACATTCGAGAAAATCCCCCGCCGCGCGCCGGGTCGCAAACTCGGCCGGACTGAGAAAATGATAGTCCACGCCGTCGGTCTCGCCCGGCCGAGGGGCCCGTGTCGTCGCCGAGACCGAGTACCGCAGCGGCCCCGGGGGGGCGGGAAAATGGGCATTCAAGCGGTGCAGGATCGTCGTTTTGCCAGACCCGGACGGGCCCGAAATGATGATCAGCTTGCCCGGCTGCGTCGCGTTGCTGCTGGTGGCCGCCATCTGGGTCCTTTGACCGTCCGCACAAGGGCAACGACAGCGGCGCTCGCCGCCGGTCGCTCACTCCACGTTCTGGATCATCTCGCGGATGCGTTCGATGTAGGTCTTGATCTCGATCACGTGCCGCGCGATCTCGACGTCGTTCGCCTTCGAGCCGATGGTGTTCGTCTCGCGGAACATTTCCTGGGTCAGGAACTCGAGCCGGCGGCCGGCGCTTTCGTTCGTCTTCGTGCTGGCGCGAAACTGCTCGAGGTGGCTCTTCAGACGGACGATCTCTTCGGAAATATCGCTCCGTTCGCCGAAGATGCTGATCTCCTTGATCAGGTCCGACGGCTCGAGCGTCACGCCCAGTTCGGCGAGCGAACGCTTCATGCGTTCTTCGAGCCGTGCTCGGTAGCCTTCGGCCACCAGCGGCGCGCGAATTTCGATCCGTCCGAGCTCGATCTCGATGGCATCGACGTTCGCGAGAAGATCGCTGGCCATGGCGGCGCCTTCACGCTGCCGCATCTCGGTGAGGTGCTGAATGGCCCCTTCCAGCGTGGATTTGACCAAGGGCCAGATTTCGGAGGTATCGGTCGTGCGGACCTGGCCTTCTTCCACGACCCCCGGCAGCGCCAGCAGGCTTTCGAGATTGATCGGCTCGGCGATCCGCCACTGCTCGTGCAAGGCTTCCAACTGGGCACGGTAACTGGCCAACGCGACGGCGCTGATCTTGAACTCGTCGGGCGAGCGGGGGCGATCGACCCGGAGCGTGACCTGGATCGTGCCACGCTTGATCTGCTGACGAACCGCCTCCTCGATTTCCTGCTCGAGTGCGCTGTAGGTGTCGCCACAGCGAACGGTGAGCTTGAAATAGCGGCTGTTGATCGTACGGATTTCGACCGCGACGGTTAGCCCGTCTTGTTGACTGTGGGCCTCGCCGTACCCGGTCATGCTCAACAGCACGTGAGCTCACTCCAAGAAAAAAGGACATCGAGCCGCCACGTCGTGCGTGGCGAGTGGGTGGGGAAGCAGCCGGTACGGCCCCTGCCAGGCTACGGCGACGGAGTCGATTCGGCTGGGGGGGGGGCGCCGCTATCGGCCGGCGCGGCGGCTCCCTCAGCAGGGGGCGTCGCGGCAGGCGTCTCGGTTGCCGCCGGTGTCTCGGTTGCAGGGGGCGTGGCATCGCCAGAGGCAGGGGCAGTCGTTTCCCCCGCGGCCGAGCCGGTTGGCGAGGTGGCGGGCTGATCTCCCGTGGCGCCGCTCGTCACTCCGCGTCCCACGTCGAGGCGATTGTCGCCCGTCGAGAGGACCTTGTCGGCCGCCACGCAGAGCAGGATCCAGGCGGCCGCCGCCACAATGGTGACTTTGGTAAAGACATCGCCGGCCTTCGTGCCGAAGGCGCTCTGACCTCCCATGCCGCCGAGGGCCCCGGCCAAACCGCCGCCACGTCCACGTTGGACCAGCACCAGCAGGACCAGGAAAACGGCCACCACCGACAACAACACCATGATCAAATAAGCCATGATCGGTCTCGCCTTAAAATCAGGAAAGGGTCGCGGCGATGATGCCGAGGAAATCTTCGGCCTTCAGGCATGCCCCGCCCACCAAGGCTCCATCCACATTGGGCTGACCGAGCAGTGAGCCGGCGTTGTCCGGCTTGACGCTGCCGCCATAGAGGATTCGCACGCGCTCCGCGACGCCGGCATTGTAGCGAGCGGTCAACAACTTGCGAAGGTCTAGATGGACCTCTTCGGCTTGCTCGGGGGTGGCGACCTTGCCCGTGCCGATCGCCCAGACCGGCTCGTAGGCGATCACGGTCCGCAGGGCCTGCTCCTCGGTCACGCCGCTGTAGGCGGCCTCGAACTGGCGGCGAATCACCGTGGCGGTCTGACCGGCTTCGCGTTCGGCGAGCAACTCGCCGACGCAAACGATCGGCACCAGCGGCCCCGCCGCGGCCAGCGCCGCCAGGGTCTTGCGATTCACGTCCTGGTCGGTCTCGCCGAAGATATGCCGCCGTTCGCTATGGCCGAGAATGACGTAGGTGCAGCCCAGGTCGAGCAGCATGCTGGCGCTGATTTCGCCCGTGAACGCGCCGGCGGCCTCGTAGCTCATGTCTTGGGCGCCCCAGGCGACGGGGGTGCCGCGCAAGGCGGCTCCCACGGCTTCCAGATAGACGAACGGCGGGCAGTAGGCCACGTCGACCTTGTCGGGCGACTTCACCCCGGCGGCCACCGCCTGCGACAGCTCGACGCCGCGCTGACGATCGAGATTCATCTTCCAGTTTCCGGCAATCAACGGCTTTCGCATGGATCGAGACCTTCCAAACGCCTGCGGGGAAACGAGCTAACGCTTTGTCAAAGGGGAGTATGCTCGGCTACCAACGAGCATGGCAGACACCGACGAAAGCCATGGCCCGGAGTGGAGCCGTGGCGGCTGTGGGGCTTGCAGCAGGCGGGAATTATCCCACTGGAGTGCTGCGGGGGTAAGACCCCAACGTCTCGAATCGGAGCGATTTTCGCTCCAGCGAGGCCAGGGCCTTGCGCACGCGCAGGTCTTTCTCGTGCCCGTCGAATTCGACGAAGAACAAGTACCCACCCTGTTGGAGCGGGATGGGAAAGGACTCGATCCAGGTCATGTTCAGCCGATTGCGCTTGAAGATGCCCATCGCGTCGGCCAGTGCGCCGGGGCGATGTTCGATCTCGAACATGACGGCCGTCTTGTCGTGCCCGCTACGGACGCCCGAGTGGTCGCCAATGACGGCGAAACGGGTGAGATTCGACTGGTTGTCTTCGATGTTCTCGGCCAGGATGTCGAGGCCGTAATGCACTCCGGCCTGCCGGCTGGCGATGGCCGCGGCGCCGGGCTTGTCCTTGGCCAGTTCGGCGGCGGTCGACGTGCTGGTGACTTCGACGACTTTGGCCTGCGGCAGATGCCGGGCCAGCCAGTTGCGGCACTGCGAGATCGCCTGCGGCTTGCTGTAGACCTCGGTCACCTCACCGCGCGGGCATTTGCCCAGCAGGCAGTGGTGGATCCAAAGCTGTACCTCGCCGCAGATCTTGAGGGGCAGCCGCGTGAAGTTCTCGAGCGTGTCGGCGATGCGGCCGTCGGTCGAGTTCTCGAGTGGCGCGAGGCCGAAGTTCACGTGCCCCCGGCTGACTTCCTCGAACACCGCCGAGATCGTAGCGACCGGCACCAGTTCGACACTCTGTCCGAAGCGATCGAGCGCGGCCAGGTGGCTGTAGCTGTAATGCGGTCCGAGGAAGGCGACCTTGAGCACGCGCTCGAGCGACCGCGAGCCGCTGATAATCTCGCGAAACACCGCGCGGACGCACTCGGGCTTGAGCGGGCCCTTCGACGCCTCGACGACGCGGGCCAAAACCTCCTCCTCGCGATTCGGTGCGTAGACGGGCTGGCCGTCTTCGGCCTTGATCTTGCCGATCGCGATGGCGTGCTTGGCCCGCTCGTTCATCAAGCGCACGAGCTCGCTATCGATCTTGTCGATCTGGCTACGCAGGGAAGCAAGGCTGGGCGTGCGCGCCGGGGTGTTCGGCTTGGCGGCAGGCTTCTTTTTCCCCATCGGCGCGCTCTCTGAGACAGATCGGCGCCCGACGGCGGACGTCGACCGTGGCGCGAGACATTACCCCCCACCAACTCTACGTTTGCGGCGGAATTACGTGCCTCTTGTACTTGCCGTTTTTAGGGGTGTCAAGCAGTTGGAAACCTTCGTGTGGCACGCCGAAAACGCGCCATTCCGCTGACCGCTTCAATCCTCAAATCCGCACGTTTCGCGGGACTTTTCCGCCGTGGCGACTGCTATCCCCTGGGGAGCCTGCCGGGCTGCCAAATTGGCAGGGTAAAAAATGGTGGCTTCGCCAGTTTGTCAATTTGGCAGATGGTGCGACTCGCCCGCCTGAATTGATTGCAAGTCGCGGGGGAAATCGGTGGAACAAGATGTTTTAGCCTATAGACTTACGAGTAGTTGTTAGTGCGCTGCCGTCTCGGCACAACCTTTGCTATTCACTCGAATCAACCGATCGACCATGCCGTAATTCGTATGCGCGCGGAGAGGGGACCAGCGGGGCACCTCACGCGGCCGGCAAGGCGGGAGTCCCCAACGGGCAGCTACAGAAGACACACAAACGGCACGCCAGCAGAAAGCTCGAGCGCGTCGATCGCGGAGAAAGGAGCAACACATGGCTCACGGTGAAAAGATTATCGGGATCGATCTCGGCACGACCAACTCGGTCGTGGCCGTCATGGAGGGGAAAGAGGCGAAGGTGATTCCCAATCAGGAGGGCAATCGCCTCACTCCCAGCGTCGTCGCCTTCACGGACAAGGGAGAGGTCCTCGTCGGCGAGCCGGCGCGCCGCCAGGCGGTGACCAATCCGCGACGAACCGTCTACTCGATCAAACGCTTCATGGGTCGCCGTCACGACGAGGTGGCCAACGAAGAGAAGATGGTCCCTTACGAGGTCGTCGGCGGCGCCAGCGACTACGTGAAGGTCCGGGCCGGAGACAAGGAGTTCACACCGCCGGAAATCTCGGCGATGATCCTGCGCAAGCTCAAGGAATCGGCCGAGGCCTATCTCGGCCACAAGGTGAACAAGGCCGTCATCACGGTGCCGGCGTACTTCAACGATGCGCAGCGCCAGGCGACCAAGGACGCCGGTGAGATCGCCGGGCTCGAAGTGGCCCGCATCATCAACGAGCCGACCGCGGCCGCCCTGGCTTATGGGCTCGACAAGAAGACCTCGGAAAAGATCGTCGTCTTCGATCTCGGTGGCGGTACGTTCGACGTGTCGGCCCTTGAAGTGGCCGATGGCGTGTTCCGCGTCATCAGCACGAACGGCGATACCCACCTCGGTGGCGATGACTTCGACGAGGTGCTGATCCACTACGTGGCCGACGAGTTCAAGAAGGAGCAGGGCATCGACCTGCGCAAGGACACGATGGCCCTGCAACGCCTGCAAGAGGCGTGCGAAAAGGCCAAGAAGGAGCTCAGCTCGGCGCAGTCGACCGACATCAATCTGCCCTTCATCACGGCCGACGCCAGCGGTCCGAAGCACTTGCAGATCAACATCACGCGGGCCAAGTTCGAGCAGTTGGTCGATCAGTTGGTCGAACGCTGCCGCGGCCCGCTGATGCAGGCCCTGCAAGATGCCAAGATGCAGCCGAAGGATATCGACGAAGTGGTGCTCGTGGGTGGTTCGACGCGTATTCCCAAGGTGCAGGAACTGGTTCGCAAGATCTTCGATAAGGAGCCGCACAAGGGCGTGAACCCGGACGAGGTGGTCGCCGTCGGCGCCGCCATTCAAGGTGGCGTGTTGGCCGGTGTCGTGCAGGACGTGCTGTTGTTGGACGTAACCCCGCTGTCGCTCGGGATCGAGACGTTGGGGGGCATCTTCACCAAGCTCGTCGAGCGCAACACCACCGTGCCGACCGAGCGGAAGCAGACCTTCAGCACGGCCGACGACAACCAGACCGCCGTGACGGTGCGCGTGTTCCAGGGCGAACGCGAGATGGCCGCCGATAACCGGCTGCTCGGCCAGTTCAACCTCGAGGGCATCGCTCCGGCGCCGCGCGGCATGCCGCAGATCGAGGTGAAGTTCGACATCGACGCGAACGGCATTCTGAACGTGTCGGCCAAGGATCTGGGCACCGGCAAGCAGCAGACCGTGCGTATCGAGCAGTCGAGCGGCTTGTCGGAATCCGAGATCGATCGAATGCGCAAAGATGCCGATTCGCACGCTGCCGAGGACAAGCAGAAGCGCGAGTTGGCCGAGGCACGCAATCAGAGCGAGTCGGCCGTCTTCGATGTCGAAAAGACCTTGAAGGAGCACGACGCCAAGCTCAAGGATGCGGATAAGGAAGCCGTCCGCGCGGCAATCAACAAGGTTCGCGAGAAGGCGCAGGGGAACGACCCGGCCGCCATCAAGGCCGCCGTGGGCGAGCTCCAACAAGTGGCGCAGGCCCTGGGCAAGACGCTCTACGAATCGAGCGCCACGGGGGCTGACGCCGGCGCCGCGCCGGGCGCGACGGCCGGCGGGGCGAATGGCTCCGGTTCGACCCCCGAAGACGATGCCATCGACGCCGAATTCGAAGTGAAGTAAGCGACCGCTCGGTCGCTTGCCCGCGACGATCTTTCACAACGCAAAGAACGAGTGAGGCACCTGCCGAGGTGGAGAGCAGGGACGAGCTTCCGCGGATGGCGCACGTCTTAACGTCCGCTTGAGCGGAAGATCGTCCGTGTTGCGCGGCGACGAGAGGCGAGAATTCCGTCTCGCGAAGTTTCTCACGATACGGTCGCATGATTCGACCTCTTGTTGCTGCGCAACACCGACGCCTTTGCTGCTTGCGCTGGTCTGCGTGCTGATGCCAGTCGGGCAAAGCCGTCGGTGCCACCCCAGCGGCTTTGCTCACGCCTGAGCTATTTACATGGCGCACGCCCCAATCGATGGCGTGCAGGAGATTTTCAAGCATGGCTTTTCGCATGGACAAGCTGACGATCAAGTCGCAGGAAGCGCTGCAGGGCGCGCAGGAACTGGCGGCCGACCGGGGGAATCCCCAGATCGATCCGCTCCATCTGTTGGCGAGCCTGCTCGCCGAGCCGCAAGGCGCGGTCAGCGCCGTGTTGGGGCGTATCGGCGCGAATCGCGATCAACTGAATCGCTCGGTCGAAGGAGAGCTCAAGCACTTGCCCAAGATCTCCGGCGGAGCGCCGCCGCAGATCGGTCAGCCGCTGTCTCAGGTGCTCGAGGCCGCTTCGGCCGAAGCGACGACGATGAAGGACGAGTTCGTCTCGGTCGAGCACCTGCTGCTGGCCCTGACGAAGACCGACAACAAGGCCCGCAACATCCTCAAGCTGAACGCGATCACCGAGAAAGAGGTGCTGGCGGCGCTGCGCGAGGTGCGCGGCAGCTCGCGCGTCACCGATCAAACGCCGGAAGACAAGTTTCAGGCCCTGGAAAAGTACGGCATCGACCTGGTGGCGCGCGCCTCGCAGGGCAAGCTCGATCCCGTGATCGGACGCGATCAGGAGATTCGCCGCGTCGTGCAGGTGCTGTCGCGGCGGACGAAGAACAATCCCGTGTTGATCGGCGAGCCGGGCGTCGGCAAGACGGCCATCGCCGAAGGGCTCGCGCTGCGCATCGTGCAGGGGGACGTGCCCGAAAGTCTCAAGAACAAGCGCGTCATTGCGCTCGATCTGGGGGCGCTGATTGCCGGAACGAAGTTTCGCGGCGAGTTCGAAGAGCGGCTGAAGGCCGTGCTGCGCGAGATCAGCGACGCCGGCGGCAACGTGATCCTCTTTATCGACGAGTTGCACACCGTGGTCGGCGCCGGCAATGCCGAGGGGGGGGCCGATGCGTCGAACCTGCTCAAGCCGGCCCTGGCGCGCGGCGAGCTGCGCTGCATCGGGGCCACGACGCTCGACGAGTATCGCAAGTACATCGAGAAGGATCCCGCGCTCGAACGCCGCTTTGCGCCGATCTACATCGGCGAACCGTCGGTCGAAGACACGATCGCCATTCTCCGCGGATTGAAAGGGCGTTACGAAGCGCACCACAAGGGGGTGAAGATCAAGGACTCCGCGCTCGTGGCCGCGGCCAAGCTTTCATCACGCTACATCACCGACCGCTTTCTGCCCGACAAGGCGATCGACCTGGTCGATGAAGCGGCCAGCCGGCTGGCGATGGAACTGCAGAGCGTGCCGAGCGAGATCGACGAAGTGCAGCGGCGGCTCGTGCAATTGGAGCTCGCGGCGCGGCAACTCGCCGACGAGACCGAAGAGCACGCGCAAGACCGTCTCGTCGAGATCGAAGACGAGATGCACGACCTCAAGTACAAGCTGGCCAACCTGCGCGAACAGTGGGAAGCCGAGAAGCAAGGCGTGGGGGACGTGGGGGAGATCCGCGCGCAGCTCGACAAGACGGAGCTGGAATACACGCAACTCGCCGCGGCCATCAACGAAAAGCAGTCGCGCGGCATCCCGGTGGGCGAAGAGGACTACCAGCAACTCTTCGAGTACGACACGCTCCGCAAGAAGCTGGCCACGCAGCTCGAGTCGGCCGGTACTCCGCCGCCGACCACGGGGCGTCGCTTGCTGCGCCGCGAGGTCGGTCCAGAAGAGATCGCCGACGTCGTGAGCGCGTGGACCGGTATTCCCGTCTCGCGCATGCTCGAGACGGAGCGGGCCAAGCTGCTCGTGCTCGAAGAACGTCTGCACCAGCGCGTCGTCGGCCAGGACGAAGCGGTCGAGGCCGTGGCCAACGCCGTGCGCCGCAGTCGCTCGGGCTTGCAGGATCCGAACCGCCCGATCGGCTCGTTCATCTTTCTGGGCCCCACGGGCGTGGGCAAAACGGAACTGTGCAAGGCGCTCGCCGAGGTGCTCTTCGACGACGAGAACGCCATGGTGCGCCTCGACATGAGCGAGTTCATGGAACGGCACACCGTGAGCCGCTTGATCGGCGCACCGCCGGGCTACGTCGGATATGAAGAGGGGGGGCGGCTCACCGAGGCCGTGCGCCGGCGTCCCTACTCCGTGGTGCTGCTCGACGAGATCGAGAAGGCCCATCGCGACGTGTTCAATATCCTGTTGCAGGTGCTCGACGACGGGCGGCTCTCGGACAACCAAGGGCACACCGTCGATTTCACGAACACGATCATCGTGATGACGTCGAACATCGGCAGCCAGTTGATCCAGGAGATCACGCGCGAGGGAGGCAGCGAGGAAGAGGTGCGCACCGCGGTGCGCGAGGCGCTCGAAGCCCGCTTCCTGCCCGAGTTTCTGAATCGCATCGACGAGACGATCGTCTTCCATCCATTGGAGCGGAAGCAGATTCGCCAGATCGCGCAGTTGCAGATCGACCGGCTGAAACACCAGCTCGAACAGCATGGCATCGCGCTCGAGGTGACGGAGGGGGCGCTCGATGCCATCGGCGAGCGGGGCTACGACCCCACGTACGGCGCTCGACCGCTGAAGCGGGTGATCCAGCAGCAGATCCAGAATCCTCTGGCGACGGAGATCCTGAAAGGGAACTTCAACGAGTCGACCGGAGCCCGGGTCGATTTCCGCGATGGAGAGTTCGTCTTCGAGCGGATCGAGCAAGGAAGTTCGCCGGCCGAGGAATCGCCGGCGGCGGCACGCGGCTGATTCGCGGCTTGGAAAAACCAAGTGGCACCGGCCGCCGGCCGGTGTTGTGAGGATTCGAGCTCCGTCAGTACATCCCCACGGACTACTGCACAGGCCGGCGACCTGTGCCACGGTGGGTTTTTGTCGGAACTGAATTCCGCGGCTCCCACTCTACGCGGCCGTGCTGGAGCCGTTATACTCGCGGCACGCTGCGTGCCCCGGTCGACCGGGGCGTGGCCCAGCCGGCACGGGGGGTGCTTCGGCCCGGGCCGCTCTTCTCGCACGCGTTCCGACAGCGATCCGGGAAGCGAATTTGACGTCATGAGCATCTTGTTCGTCGTGCGCCACGGTCAGGCCTCGTTCTTCGAGGACCACTACGATCGACTCTCCGCGCTCGGCCGCAAACAATCGCGACTGCTCGGCGAGTATTGGGCCGCGCGCGGGATCACTTTTGACGAAGTCTTCACCGGGCCGCGCGAGCGCCAGATCGATACGGCCCACGAGGTGGGAGAGTCGTTCCGCGCCGCGGGACTCGCCTGGCCCGAGCCCACCGTGCTCGAGGAGCTCGACGAGTACCAGGCCGAGGCCGTGCTCAAGCAGGCGCTGCCGTCGCTGCTCGAGGAGCATCCCACGCTGCGCGAGATGTACGCGGCGGTCGAGGCCGCCGAGGGGCGCGACGAGAAGCTCCGCACGTTTCAACGCGTGTACGAGGTCGTCATCGGACGCTGGGCGCGTGGCGAGCTCGACCTGCCGGGCATCGAGCCGTGGGCCGAGTTTCGCGATCGCGTCCAGCGGGGCTACGATCGCATCACGGCCGAAGGAAGCTCCGGCCGCCGCGTGGCGGCGTTCACCTCCGGTGGCCCCGTCGGGGTCTCGATGGAGCGGGCCCTCAAGCTGCCTCCCGAAACCACCCTGCAGATCGCCTGGATGGTGCGCAACGGCAGCGTCTCGGAGTTTCTCTTCTCGGGAAACCGCTTCACCCTCAGTTATTTCAATTCCTTTCCGCATCTCTCCGAACCAGAGATGTGGACTTACCGCTAATCGGGAGCACCGTGCGATGGATTTTGGAATTCCCAGCGAGACACGCGAGATGCTCGACGCGATGCGCGAGTTCGTCGAGCAAGAGTGTTATGCACTCGAGCCCTTGGTGAATGAAAAAGGCTTTGGCGGCGCCAAGACCGAGCTCAATTCGTTGCGTAGCAAAGTGCGCGAGCGCGGCTGGTGGTGCCCGCAGATTCACAAGGAGCACGGCGGCATGGGGCTGACGCTGCTCGAGCACGGCATGGTCAGCGAGGTGTTGGGGCGCAGCCCGCTCGGGCATTACGCCTTCAACTGCCAGGCCCCCGACGCCGGCAACATGGAAATCCTGATCCAATTCGCCACGCCCGAGCAGAAGAAGCGTTTTCTCGAGCCGCTGCTGCAGGGTCAGATTCGCAGTTGCTTCTCGATGACGGAGCCGGGGCGTCCGGGTTCGAACCCGACGTGGATGGAGACGACCGCGGTCAAAGATGGCAACGACTACGTGATCAACGGCCGCAAGTGGTTCACCTCGGCGGCCGACGGCGCGGCGTTTGCCGTGGTGATGGCGGTGACCGATCCCAGCGCTCCGCCTCATGCCCGGGCGAGCCAGATCCTGGTGCCGTGCGATACGCCGGGCTTCAACTTCATTCGCAACATCCCGATCATGGGGCACGCCGGCGGCGACTACGACAGTCATGCCGAGATCGAGTATGTCGACTGTCGCGTGCCGCAGTCGAATCTGCTGGGAGCGGAAGGCGCCGGCTTTGCCATTGCCCAGGAGCGTCTCGGTCCGGGACGCATCCACCACTGCATGCGGTGGATCGGCATCTGCGAGCGCTCGTTCGACCTGATGTGCCGCCGGGCTGCCTCGCGCGAGGTGGCGCCCGATCGCGCGCTCGGCACCAAGCAGATTGTCCAGGCGTGGATTGCCGAGAGTCGTGCCGAGATCAACGCCGCGCGGCTCATGGTGTTGCAGGCCGCGTGGAAGATCGACCACGTCGGCATGTACGAGGCCCGCGAGGAGATTTCGTGCATCAAGTTCTTCGTGGCCGACGTGCTGCTCAAGGTGATCGACCGCGCGATCCAGGCACACGGCGCGCTGGGCGTGACCAGCGACACGCCGCTGGCGGCGTTCTTGCGGAATGAACGGGGCGCGCGCATCTACGACGGCCCGGACGAGGTTCACAAGATGGTCGTGGCGAAGCGCATCTTGAAGAATTATGGAATTCAGGTTTCGGGTTGAGCGAGAGGTGAAGGATGTTCGAGCAGTATCTCGACAGAACGAAGACGATTCGCTCGGGCGAAGAACTCGATCTCGCGCGGCTTGAGCCGTTTTTGCGCGAGCATCTTCCGCAGACCGAGGGGCCGCTGGCGATCGAGCAGTTTCCCTCGGGGCACTCGAATCTCACCTACCTGGTGAAGTTTGGCACGCACGAGTACGTGTTGCGCCGTCCGCCGTTCGGCAGCAAGGTCAAGACCGCGCACGACATGGGACGCGAGTTTCGCGTGCTGAAGCACTTGCACGCGCATTACGCTCCCGCGCCCGAGCCCTTGTGCCATACCGATGAACTCGACGTCATCGGAGCGCCGTTCTATGTCATGCGTCGCATCCCGGGAGTCATCCTGCGGCGCGATCCGCCGCCGGGGTTGGACCTCACGCCCGAGATCGCGACGCGGTTGGGCGAATCGTTCATCGACAATCTGGCCGATCTGCATGCCGTGGACTACGCGGAGATCGGCCTGGCGGATCTCGGCAAGCCCGAGGGGTACGTCGAGCGGCAGGTGAGTGGCTGGATCAAGCGCTACAGCGGCTCGCAGACCGACGAGATCCCGGAGGTGGAACGTGTGGCGGCGTGGTTGACGGAGAACTTGCCTGCCGAGAATAGTGCCGCGCTGATTCACAACGACTACAAGCTCGACAACGTGCTGCTCGACACGCGCGATATCACGAAGATCGCCGGCGTGCTCGACTGGGAAATGTCGACCCTTGGCGAGCCCCTCTCCGATCTGGCCACGACGGTGAGCTACTGGATTGAGGAGACGGACTCGCCCGAGCTGCAGTTGATCCGCTGGGGCCCGACCACCGTGCCGGGGAGCCTGACACGGCAGCAACTGGTCGATCGCTACGCCGCGCGGACGGGGCGCGACACGTCGAACATCGTCTACTACTTCGTGCTGGCGCTGTTCAAGACGGCGGTCATCGCGCAGCAGATCTATTATCGCTACCACCAGGGACTGACCCAGGATCAGCGCTTCGCGTTTTTTATCGAGGCGACAAAGATCCTGGTCCGCGCGGCCGACGCGGCGAAGGATCGCGGGACGCTGTAGATGAAGCATCCATCAAACAAGTGGCACAGGCTGTCAGTGCATTGTCAGAGCCAAAAAATTCGGGTTGCCTTTGCTAAATTGGTCCTCGCATCGTGAGCGCGTGGAACTTGGGAACCCGAAAACAGGGTTTGACGCTGCTCTAAGGGGGTAGCACCGACGAGTTTCCGCAGCAGGCGTGAAACTTATCTCGCGCGAGTCGGAAGCTCGTCGGTGTCGCGCAGCGACAAGAGGTTCGTTTTGATCTGACCGGCGTTGTGGCGAGGCTGCGCTGCTGAAATGCGCTGTCCGATCGACCCTCTGGTTGCTGCGCAACACCGACGACGGTGCGACTCGAGTGTGTTGTCGTGTGCGGCGTCGCGCCGCACCATCGTCGGTGCTACCCGGCTGAGCAGTCCTTGAAACTACCGCATTGCTTCCCTGTACTGCGTCATGAATCGTTCTCGGTGTTCCCAGGATACGAAGCAAGTTAAATGCATTGCGCTGTTCGAGTACGGGCAGAGCGGATCATTCTTGTCGTCGATGAATTTCGAGAAGGCGACAATCTCTTGCAGATCTTCCATCGTTCGACGACAGATGGAACAGGGCATACCTACCCACTTAAGTGCCAAGAGATGCTTCTGCGATCTGATGCTTCCGTCTGGTAGCATTTCCTGGTCATCCATCGTCGCGTTATATCGGGCGACGAACGCCTCTCTATGCTCCCAGTTTGCGAAGCACTCGGGATGCATTGCGCTGTCGGAATACGGCCAAAGTGGATCACTCTCATCGACGATGAAGTGCGAGCAGGCGACAATCTCTTGCAGATTGTCGATGGCTCTATGGCATATGGAACACGGAATTCCTTCCCAGACAATTGCCATAAGCCGTCTCCGCGCGGCGAGCTAAATGCTTTACTTCGTCGGCGAGTAATCAGTCGGCACCAGCAGGACCGACTTCACGCCGTCGGGCGCGGTGAGCGAGCCGTCCGCTTCTTTTTCCGAGGCCTCTTTGGCGGCGATCCATGTGGGATCTTCGCGGAAGGCGGCGAAGCTGGCTTCGCACGCCTCTTTCGACTTGTGCTCGAGCATATAGACGAGTGTCAGGCCCGCGCCTTTTTGCTTGTTGTCGAGCCACCAGTAGCCGAAGTGTCGCATGCCGTGCTTCGTGAAGAGGTCGATCGTGTGATCGCGAAAGCGCGCGTCGAGGTTGTCGAGATTGTCCGGCGTGCAGGTGTAGGTGCGCAGCTCGAAGAGCGGCGGTTCGCTGCCCACCTTGGGGGCGATCTTCGGTGAATAGTCGGTGGCATGCAGGAAGGTCGACTCGACGCCGGCGACCAGCTTGCCATCCTTCTCCGAGGCATCGCGCGCGGTGTGCCACTCGGAATCGGCCAGAAACGCCTGCCACGCCTGGTTGCGCGCGGCACGGTCGGGATACGCGAGGATGTAGTAAAGCTTGTTCTCCGAGTTGTCGAGCGGCGCCCAATAACCGACGTTCGTCATACCGTGCTTTTCGAACAGCTGGCAGGTGTGGTCGCGGAAGCGCGCGTGCAATGCGTCGAGCTTGCCGGGCGCGGCCGTGTAGACGCGCAGTTCGTAGCAGCGCGTGTCGGCAGGTTTTTCGGCTTTGGCGGGGGCGACCAGGGCAAGGGTCGAGACGAGAGCGGCAAGTCCAGCTTCCAGCAGCATGGCGAGGGTCATCCTTCGGGGTACGAATCGGGGTGAGAGCGCGCGGAGATCGCGGCACGCGCGAACCGCTCAGGCTGGCAGCCTGTGCCCGTTGAAGCCTTGTCTTAGCCGACCGGGAATCGTGCGGCAACTACTCGTTCTTCTGCTGCGAGTCGTCGAGCAACCGGCCGACCTCGGACAGATACTCGACCGCCTGGGGTGGGAACGCATCGGGCTCCGAACTCCAGAAGTTGACCGTCCCCCGTTTGCCGCGCACGGTGACCGGCACGTGCATGCTCGACTGCACTCCCTTGCGGACCATGCGCGACATGATCGAGCCGGGGGCCTGCGTGAGATCGTCGTAGACGACCACTTCGTCCCCGGCGGCGGCCGCGGCCAAGGCCTGACCGTCTGCCTTCATCACGTTGGCGGCGTTACGGAGGGTTGTCTCGAACTCATTGATCTCGGTCACGACGAACGGACGCAGCTTGTCCTCTTCGACGTAGGTGACGCAGACGCGATCGAGTTGGGGCGCCGTCTGCGCTACGAAGTAGCTGAAGAAGCGGAATTCTTCGTCCTTGGCCAGGGCCCGGTACGACGATTCACGCGTCTGCTGGTCGAGCTGCGGAGCTTCGTGCGCCCAGCGAGTGCGGAACTCTTCGCTCCGCGCCACCGGCGGCGGTTGCGGCTTCGTCAGGTCCTGATCGACCAGCGCCATCTCGAACCAGCCGAACATCATCTCTTCCCACGTCTGCTCGCCCCAGCGAACCTCCTTCGACGGGTCGGGATTGTTCAGGTTGTGCTCCGAGTTGTCGAAGTGGGCCGTGCAGTGCATGACCGTCCCCCGCGGCAGGATCTTTGGCTCTTTGAAGACGTAGGTGGTCTGCCAGCCGAAGTCGTAGTTCGGCACGGAGAGGACCGTCTCGCGCTTGCCGTCGGGATAGAGCAACTCGTAGAGGAAATCCTTGCCCCGCACGTGCATGTGGGGCGAGACCGACCAGAGGATCGAGTCCTCGCGGAACTCGAACTCCGACTTCACTTCGTGGTTGTCGGCATGGGGCGGAATCTTGAAGGTGAAGTTGCCCGCCTGCTTGGTGGCCACTTCGCGCTTCACCGAGGCCGGATTGGCGAATTTGATGCCCAGGTAGCTGCGGTCGGTCTGCTCGACCCCGTTCGGCGTGTAGTGCAGCTCGAAGATCAGCTTCGCGCCGGCGGGGAAGTAGCGCGCCCAGCCTTCGGGCAGCACCTGCGGACGCAGGCCCGGCGCGTAGGCCGCCAGCCAGTCGTTGCGCAGCTTGCCGGCCGCCCCCTTCTTGGGACCCTTCGGCGGCATGATGTACATCACGATATGATGCACGACCGAAGGGTTGCCGGGCCGCGGCTCGATGGCCGAGATCCAACGATCTTCCTGCCAGCCCGGATCGATGACGAACCGCTCGTACGGCACGGTTCCCTCGGCCGGAACCGTGTACGGCTTCTCGTCCATGTAGATGATTTCGTCCGGCTCAGGCATCATCCAGCCCTCGGCGAACTGCGGCGGCTCGGGCAGTTCGCTGCGATTTCCTTCCGGCGCGCCGGCGGCGACCCAACGGGCAATCAGATCCTTGTCTTCATCCGCCAGCCGGGCATCGTTGACGAAATCGCCATGACGTGGGTCGGCGTGCCACGGGGGCATGCGCTGCGTCTCAACGACCTCGCCGATCATCTCGGCCCAGCCGACGACTTCCTCGTAGGTGGTGAGCGGGAAGGGGGCGATCTGACCATCGCGATGGCAGAAGACGCAGTTCGCATTCATGATCCGCGCGATTTGATTCGCATAGGTCACGTCGCTCGCCGCGCTCGGCTGCCGCGTGCGGCCGATGAGACAGCCCGGCGCGTCTTTTTCCGGCACCGTGACTTGCTTGCCGTCGAGCAACTCGCCGAGCGCGTTGGCCAAGTCACGCGAGCGCGGCGCAGCCAGGTGATAGGCGATGCCGTTGGGCTGAAAGCCATATTGGTCGTCGATCCGGCCGTGGTAGCGCACCTTGCGCTCGCGGTCCAGCACGAACACCTCGGGCGTGCGCTCGGCCTGCAGTTGATCGGCCAGCACGTTGCCGACATCTTTCAGGATAGGGAATTCAATTCCGTGGTCGCGAGCGTGGGCGGCAATCTCGCTAACGGCGTCCTGACGATTCGAGTTCACCCCGAGAAACGTTACGCCGCGCGGAGCGAATTCCGTAGCAAGCTGCGCGAGCCGGGGACTATACAGCTTGGCCAAGGGGCAATCGTTGCCCAGGAAGGCCAGCACGAGGATGTCGCTCTCTTGGTAGTCGTCGAGCTTGTGGACCTTGCCACGATAATCGCGCAATTCGAAGGCGGGCGCTTGCAGACCGATGTGCGAGGCCTCGGCAGCCGGCGCCGGCTGCGTCGTTGAGAACGCGAGGTCTGCGATGATAGCGGTCGCGATTAGTTGCCAGCGAAAAAGGGCCAACATGACAATATCTCCAATCGCGCGATGAAACCGCGCGGACGAAGTCTTCGCGATATAGCGATAGTCCCGGCGGATAGTTAGCACCCAAACAAAGACGTATTCTGGTGCATCGTCTGGGGCAAGGTCAAGTTTTTGAAGGCGAGGGAATGGCGCCTGCTGGGGCCGCGACGTACCACTTGGAGAAGAAATCAAGGAGGTGAAACTCGGTCGCGACGCGGAGTGCGAGACTTAAACGTCGCCAAATACCCACGTCGACGCTCGATCTCTTCCGGAACGCCGAGCCGTTGCCCTAGTTTGATGGCCTTTTCCTGCCATTCGACGGCCTTCTCGAAATCAGCGAGCTCCGCGTGTCCGGCGGCCAGTAAGTCGATCGCGGCAGGATCTTCCCACTCGGTCAATTCGCAGAGCTTGGTAGCCAATCCCACAGCTTCGTTTCCATTGCGGTACTTCGGGTCGGCGCTGCAGCCGCGGAGACTTGCCAACGCTGCGTAGGGATACAACTCTGTCGGCGACAACCTAATGGCGGTTTGGTAGTCGACGATCGCGTTTTCCAGATCGCCTTTTAGTTCCCAAGCCGCACCACGCCCGTTGAAAATGCTGCCGTTCTGAGGTGTGAGCTGCAGAGCGCGATCATAATCCTGCATGGCCTTGTCCCCCTCGCCGAGATCGCACCAGACATGACCGCGATAGCAAAGGGCATCGGCATGATCTGGAGCAATTTCCAGGGCCGAGTTATAGTCCCGTAACGCATTCATCGAGGCCCCGGACGTGCGCCAGGCGTGTCCGCGATGAATCAAGGCCATGACGTTCTTGGCATCCAGTTTCAGCGCCTGGTCGTAGTCTTCGATCGCGCGTGGATAGTGCTGTGTGTCGAAGAAGCAGTCGCCTCGCGCGCGGTAGGTTTCGGATTCCTGGTTTCCCAGCTTGATCGCTCGCGTGAAATCGTCGATCGCCTTCTTCAACTCGTTATTGGCTAGCAGAAGCCGGGCACGCGCCAGATAAAGTTCGGCGGTTGGCGCCTGTTCAATAGCGATATCCAAGTCCTCGCGCGATTGCTGGTGATGCCGCTTTAAGATCGAGAGGCGACTGCGCATCTCTCTTGCGAGTGCATTCGTTGGATCCAGGCGAATAGCAACGTCGAGGTCGCTTCGAGCGCGTGTGGGATGCTTCATGTCAGCCCAGAGCGCTGCTCTGGCAATGTAGGCATCCACGTAATCTGGATCGAGTTTGATGGCAGCAGTCTGATCTTCGATGGCGCGCTCAAATTGGCCGCGCGCACCCCATATCAGTCCTCGGAAGTGATAGGGCTGGGGGGTCAAGGCATGGAGTTCGATGGACTTGTTGAAATCGTTCAACGCCAGCTCCAATTCTCCTTGTTCCCGGCGAATCCTACCGCGATAGAAATACGCCGCTGGCGATTGCGGATCGATCTGTAGGGCAGCGTCACAATCGTTGAGTGCTCGGGTCAGTTCTCCCTTGCGCATCCAAGCAATCGCCCGATTGACGAGAGCATCCACATACTTGGGATCGATTCGCAAAGCGTTGCCGAAGTCCGCAATCGCCAAGTCGAGCTTGTCTTGCTTCCCCCACAGAATGCCCCGCGCGTTGTAGGTTCCGCGGAAATTTGGATCTAGACGCACTGCGTTACTGAGATCATGAATCGCGTCATCTGGTCGCCCGAGGCGTTCGTTCACGACGGCGCGATTCAAGTACACTGACGTTCGGTCGGGTTTGATACGGATCGATTCTGTGAGATCGTCGTGAGCCAATTCGTATTCGCCTTTACTGAACCGGACAGCCCCTCGGCGCGCAAAGGCACTTGAATCTGCGGCATTCGCCTGGATGCGATTGCTGAAGAACTTTAACGCCTGATCTGCCGTCATCATATCGGACTTGCGAATCCAGGCGGATTCGAGCCAGACCCAATCTTCGCGGACGGCGCCGATCGTCGCTGGATACGGGAGTAGTCGTGCGTCGACGCGTTTCGGACCCGAGAACGCTTCAGCATCGGGATTGAAAAAGACCTTCTGCCCGATCAGCGTCTCCTGGGCGTTGGAAATGCGCGGCGCGCCAGGGACGCAAAGCGCGGCGGCGGCGAGAAGTGCCCACGAAGTTTTCACCGCTTGCTTCCTAACCAGGTTGCGTCGATGAAGGAATGCTCGGCCGTCAAACAGTCTACTCTAATCATAGAAAGCAGACCGTTGATAGCAGAACTGTCCGAATTCTTCGCTCATTTTGTCGCAGCAGGCCATTGGTAACGCCGCAGTACTCGCATACCCTGGAGGGAGGTCGGACAGATTGTGTCCGCTTCACCACCATTGCCGCCACGTCATGCGAGAGCTTCTCCGCCCCCTACTTCTCGTCACCCTGGTCCTGGCGGTGCCCATCGTGCCGTTTGCCTTCTTCGGCGCTTCGCTCGAACAGCAAACGCTCGACTGGCTGGACCGCGCCGTCACGCCCGGGCGGATGGCCCTCCTCACCGTGAGCGTCCTGGCGAGCGATCTCCTGCTCCCCGTCCCTTCGAGCGTCGTCAGTACGCTGGCCGGGGCTCGGCTGGGCGTGCTCGGTGGCACGCTGGCCTCTTGGACGGGCATGACCGCCGGCGGAATCATCGCCTTTGCACTGGCACGCTGGCTCGGGCGTCCCTTTGCCGAGCGGATGGCGGGGGACGAAGCCTCGCGGTTAGAAAAACTAGCAACCGAGTATGGTGCGCTGCTCGTCGTGGGCGCCCGCGCACTACCGGTATTGGCCGAGGCGAGCGTCTTGCTCGTCGGCGCGATGCGGCTTTCGTGGCGGGCCTTTTTGCCGGCGCTCGTCCTTTCGAACCTGGGCATTGCCCTGGCCTATGCGGTGTTCGGCGTGTGGGCCGAACGTGCCAACGCGGTGCCCGCGGCGATCGTGGCCTCGATTGCAATTCCGGTCCTGGCCACGACAATAGCGCGCTGGTGGCTCGCGCGGCCGGTCGCGGTCGAGTGAGCCGCGCTCCCTTCTGCCTTCTGCCCGAGATGTCCATGTCCAACTCGCCTGCCGGCAACCCCGGCCCCGCCGCTCTGCTCGATACCCCCGATGTTGGCCTGCTCGAAGTCGATACCAAGGCTGCCGGTCCCGCGGGCTCGCTGCCGTTGTCCGACGAAATGCTGCGCGAATGGCCCAGCGGCGACCTGTTCGGCTTAACGCAGAACGCCGGCATGGGCTGGAGCCCGGCCGAGATGCTCGGCCCGCAGTTCCTGATCTTGAGCACGCAGGGGGGCATTCGCGCGGAAGATGGCCGGCCGATCGCGCTCGGCTATCACACGGGACACTGGGAAGTCGGCCTGCTGATGCGCGCCGCGGCCGAGACGTTCAAGGCGGCCGGGGGCGTGCCGTTCGCGGCGTTCTGTTCCGATCCTTGCGATGGACGCACGCAGGGGACCGTCGGCATGTTCGACAGCCTGCCCTATCGCAATGATGCGGCCATCCTGCTGCGGCGCCTGATTCGTTCGCTGCCGACGCGGCGCGGCGTGATGGGCGTGGCCACGTGTGATAAAGGTCTGCCCGCGATGATGCTCGCCCTGGCCGGCAGCCGCGATCTGCCGGCCATTCTCGTGCCGGGCGGTGTCACGCTGCCTCCGGCGCAGGGCGAAGATGCCGGTAAGGTGCAGTCGATCGGCGCGCGATACGCGCATGGCGAGATTTCGCTTGAAGAAGCGGCCGAGCTCGGTTGCCGCGCGTGTGCTTCGCCGGGAGGCGGTTGCCAGTTTCTGGGCACGGCGGCCAGTTCGCAGGTCGTGGCCGAGGCGCTCGGTCTGACGCTGCCGCACACGGCGCTCGCGCCATCGGGGCAACCGATCTGGCTCGACGCCGCGCGGCGCAGCGCAAGCGCGCTCGTGGAAATGGAACGGCGCGGGATCAAGGTTTCCGACATCGTGACCGATGCCGCGGTGCGCAATGCGATGGCCGTCCACGCCGCCTGTGGCGGTTCGACCAATCTGCTGCTGCATCTGCCGGCGGTGGCGCACGCGGCCGGTCTGCGCCGCCCAACGGTCGACGATTGGACCGCCGTGAATCGGCGCGTGCCGCGACTGGTCGACGTGTTGCCCAACGGCCCGACGGGGCATCCTACGGTGCGGTTCTTCCTGGCCGGTGGCGTGCCCGAGGTGATGCTGCACCTGCGGGCGCTGGGGCTGGTCGAACTCGGCGCCCTGACTGCGTCGGGGCAGACGTGGGGCGAAGTGTTGAGTTGGTGGGAGAACTCCGCGCGTCGCAAGCGGCTGCGCGAGGTCCTCTTCGAGCGCGACGGAGTAAAGGCGGATGACGTGGTGATGAGCCCCGAGGCAGCACGTCGGCGCGGATTGACAAGCACGGTCTGCTTTCCGCGCGGCAACCTGGCGCCCGAGGGCTCGGTCATCAAGAGCACGGCGATCGATCCCGCGGTGGTCGACGCCGACGGCGTCTATCGCAAGCTGGGACCGGCGCGGGTCTTCACGCGCGAGCGCGAGGCGATCGCGGCCATCAAGGGCAAGGGACCGAACCCGATTCGCCCCGGCGACGTGCTCGTGCTTTGCTGTCGTGGGCCGTTAGGCTCGGGCATGGAAGAGATCTATCAGATCACCGCGGCGCTCAAGCATCTCTCGTGGGGCAAGCAGGTGGCGGTCGTTACGGACGCACGCTTCTCGGGCGTGAGCACGGGCGCTTGCATCGGGCACGTCGGCCCAGAAGCATTGGCCGGCGGTCCGATCGGCAAGCTCCGCGACGGCGATCTGGTGCGGATCGTGATCGATCGCAACGAGCTGGTCGGCTCGGTCGACTTTGTCGGTACGAGCGCGGGAACATCGGGGCAGGGCGAGTTGACGACGAAGGAGGGGGCACGCGAGCTGGCTTCTCGACCGCCGCGCGAAGATCTTTCAGCCGACGAACGCTTGCCCGACGACACGCGCTTGTGGGCGGCGCTGCAACAGGCGAGCGGCGGCACGTGGGGAGGCTGCGTGTATGACGCGGAGCGGATTGCGGAATTGCTCGCCGCCGGTCAACAGACGCTCGAACGCAAAATACATTAGATCGTCCACAGTATTTCGGCGTGGGCGGTCGTCGGTTTCCCTCACCACGGGCGCAGTTCTCGCGCTGATGGCAATGACGTGGGTGCGCTGCCCGCCAACCCGTAGACCTCGATACCTGCCAGGACACCGTCCTTCTCGAAGACAAATACACCACTTAAATTGCCTTCTTCGCCGAACACGAAATCCGAAATCGGATGGACTCCTGGCGGCGGAAGTGGATGTCCCTTGAGCTGAAACTCGATGCTGGCGCAGCCACAAGGACATCGCTTGGGAGTAACTTCTGCGATCTCGAGTTGTGGTAGAAATCGGGCGGCTTCCGGTTCGCCATTTTCAAGCATCCAGCGGACCAGTTCGTACTCTTCGGAAGTAAGCGGACGGTTACCTTCCATTCCGTCATCGTAGCACGACTGCATAGCGCTGGTGTATTCGTCTTGAACATAATTCTCCATCAATTCAACCGTCTAATACCGCCTTGCTGGTCAATGTGCGAACTTTCTACAATGCCAGCAGTCTTGAAGTAGTGGGCTCCACGTTAGGGCCGACGCAGCGCATCGAATAACAGCAACATAGCGGTAGGATGGCCGAGGACTACTACGAAACACTGGGCGTGAAGCGCGATGCGTCGCAGGCCGAGATTCAAAAGGCCTATCGGGCGCTCGCGCTCAAATACCATCCCGACAAGAACCCCGACGACAAGACCGCAAAGGAAAAGTTCCAGAAGGTGCAGGCCGCCTTCGACGTCTTGAACGACCAGAGCAAGCGCGAGATGTACGACCGCTACGGTAGTTCGTTCGAGCAGATGGGACAGGGGGGGCCGCAGCCCGGCGGGGGAGCCGCCTGGGGTGGCCAGCCAGGCGCCAGCTTCGAGGACATCGATCTGTCGCAGATCTTCGGCCAGCAGTTCGGCCAGGGCGAAGGGGGGGGCTTCGGCGACATCTTTGGGCAATTCCGCCGCGCGGGAGGGCGTGGCGCCAGGGCCAAGTCGCGCGGACGGGGCAACAACGTCGAGGCCGAGGTCACGGTCGACTTTCGCACGGCCATCAAAGGGGGGGACGTGCAGTTGCGCATCGACCGCGACGGGCGCATCGATACGATCACGGCCAAAATCCCCGCCGGCATCGAGGATGGCAAAAAAATCCGCCTCCGCGGCCAGGGCGAGCCGGGGTCCGGCGGCGGACCGGCGGGGGATCTGTTGCTCAAAGTACACGTCGAGTCGCACCCCTGGTTCCACCGTCGCGGACAGAACCTCTACGTGCGCGTGCCCGTCACGGTGGGCGAGGCGATCCTGGGGGCCAAGATCGACGTGCCCACGCCCCACGGCACGGTCAGCGTGCGCGTGCCGCCGGGCAGCTCGAGCGGTACCAAACTACGCGTGAAAGGGCAGGGGGTACAGCCCACGCAAGGCACGCCGGGCGATCTCTTCGCCGAGATCCAGGTGGCGCTTCCCAAAGACGTGAGCGACGAGGGTAAGCAGCTCATCGAGCAATTCGAGCGACAGCACCCGCTCAATCCCCGGGGCGGGTTGGCGTGGTAGAATGCCTGGTTGATGCGTTCCGTCCACGCGATCGACGCGACGATGTCCGATGAATCCTTCCGTCCGCACGAGCATTTGCGCCGCCACGCGGATTTCGTGCGCGTCTACACGCGCCGCCGCCGCGCCGGCGACGAACGCATGCTCGTCTACGCCTGTGAGAATGGCCTGGCCTACACGCGGTTGGGGCTTTCCGTCTCGCGGCGCGTGGGCAACGCCGTGGTGCGCAATCGCTGGAAGCGGCTCGTCCGCGAGATCTTTCGCCGCCATCGCCCTCGCCTCCCCGTGGGGATCGATCTGGTCGTGGTGGCCCATCCGGGAAGCGAGCCATGTCTGGCCGATCTGACCAAGAGTCTGCTGCGGCTGGCGAAGAACGCGGCGGCGCGGCTCGAAAAAAATTAGAGGGGGGATCCTCCTGGTCGGGGCAAACCGCCAGATTCGTCGTGCAATTGCCAGCGCTGATGCTGATAGCGCTGGTGCGATGTTATCAAGTCGCCCTGAGCCCATTGTTGGGGGCGAACTGCCGTTTCCAGCCCACCTGCAGCGCCTACTTTATCGAGGCCGTGCGCAAGTACGGCGCGCTGCGGGGTGGCTTCCGTGGCATTTTAAGGATCTGTCGTTGCCATCCGTTTCATCCCGGTGGATACGATCCGCCTTGAGGTTGCGCTCGCCGAACTTGTCTTGACCCGCGCTACCGGGCCGATTATCTTCCCGCCCTCGTCTTATCCGCTGGAACAGAGCGCGTGGGATCTCGCGAAGTAGGATGCTTCGCCGGGAGGCACGTTGCAACGGTCTGTCCCGCGCGAAGGTTCGATCCAAGGATGGAGCACACCTCGGCATGACGCGCTGGTCGTCGATCGCCGTTTGCGCCTGCCTGTTCGTCGCGGGTTGTGCTGCGCCTGCGGTGCGTTCGCAGAGCCCCGAAGCGGAAGAGATGGAGGCCGCATCGAAGGTGAAGCTCGTCGGCGAGTTGGCCGCCACCTATGGATTGCACACGGTCGAGATCGATGCGATTGGCCTGGTGACGGGACTCGACGGGACGGGGAGCGATCCGGCCCCCTCGCCTGAACGTGCCGCCTTGCTGGCCGATATGCAGGCCCGGGGGGTCGCTCAGCCGAACCAGGTGCTTGCCTCGCCCGATACCTCGCTGGTCTTGGTGCGCGGTTATCTGCGGCCGGGCATTCAGCCGGGCGACAAGTTCGACCTCGAAGTTCGCATTCCCTCGCGCAGCGAGACGACGAGTCTGGCTGGCGGTTGGCTGATGGAGACGCGGCTCAAGGAAATGGCCATGATCGGCAGCCGCCTGCACGACGGCCATGTATTGGCCTTGGCGCAAGGAGCGGTGCTGGTCGAGGCGCCGGCGACCGCGGGAAAAGACTCGGACAACGTTATGCAGAATCGCGGCCGTATCCTGGGAGGGGGCGTCGCGCTCAAGCCTCGCCCGCTCGGTCTGGTACTCAAGCCGGGCAAGCAATCGGTGTCGAACAGTTCGCTCATCGGCACCGCCATCAATCAGCGTTTCCACACCTTCAATCAGGGGGTGAAGGAAGGGGTCGCCACGCCCAAGACCGACGACTACATCGAGATCGTCGTTCATCCGCGCTACAAGGACAACATTCCGCGGTACCTGCAGGTGTTGCGCTCGGTGCCGCTGCGCGAGACGCCCACGCAGCAGATGGCGCGTCTGGCCCTGCTCGAGCGGCAAATGCTCGACCCGGTGACGGCCTCGACGGCCGCCCTGCGGCTCGAGGCCCTGGGCAAGCGCGGCATCGACGTATTGGCCAAAGGCATCGAGTCGAAGGACCTCGAGGTCCGCTTCTATGCGGCCGAGGCACTCGCCTATCTCGACGACAAGCGCGCGGTCGAGCCCCTGGTGGCCGCCGCCAAGAATGAATCGGCGTTCCGCGTGTTCGCCTTGACCGCGCTCAGTGCCATGGATGACCTGGCCGCGTACGAAGGGCTCCGCGGCCTGCTCGATGTGTCGAGTGCCGAAACCCGCTACGGTGCGTTCCGCTCGCTGTGGGCCATGAATTCGCAAGACTCGCTGGTCAGCGGCGAATATCTCGGCGGACAGTTCAGCTACCACGTGCTCGATACGTCCGGACCGCCGCTGATCCACGTGACCCGCAGCTACCGTCCCGAAGTGGTGGTCTTCGGCGCGGACCAACGCCTACAAACCCCCTTCGTGCTCGAGGCGGGCAAGCAGATCATGGTCATCTGCAAGGACGACGGCGACGTGGTCGTCAGCCGGTTTGCCATCGGCAAGGACGACCAGAAGCGGGTCGTCACGAACCGGGTCGACGACATCATTCGGGCCATCGTGGAGTTGGGTGGCACCTATCCCGACGTGGTCGACTGTCTGCAAAAAGCGGTCGCTGCGCGGTCCCTCACCAGCCGTTTTGCGGTCGATGCCGTGCCGCAGGCCGGCCGGACGTACGACCGAGTTTACGAGGACGAGGCCCTGGCCGACTCCGGCGACGGCGAGTCGGTCGACGGAGACGTGGCCCACGCCGCGGGGGGCGCCCACGAGGGTGAAGGGGTCAAGCAGGCCTCGTTCGTGGCCGACGGCCCCGTGCCCGACCTGTTCGCCCAGCCCAAGGAAAAGCCCGATCGTAAGAAGCGCAAGAAGACGGAATCGAGCCAGGGAGCGGACGCCAAATCGAAGAAAACCGCGGAAAAGCGGCGTTGGTTTGGTAAGCTATAAGAGTCCCACCGAGCACGGCGAGGCCGTGCCTTTTGCCTTTTCCGCCTCGGCCCTCCGAGCGCTCCCATGCTGAAGGCCCTCGAACTCGTCGGCTTCAAAAGCTTCGCCGATAAAACGCGTTTCGAGTTTCCCTCGGGCATTACCACGATCGTGGGCCCGAACGGGTCGGGTAAATCGAACGTCGTCGACGCCATCAAGTGGGTGCTGGGCGAACAGAGCGTCAAGAGCCTGCGCGGCAAGGAGATGGCGGACGTCATCTTCAATGGCTCGGGGAGCCGGCCGCCGCTGAACTGCGCCGAGACCACGCTCACCTTCAACAACGCCGATCGGCTGCTGCCGATCGACACGCCCGAGGTCCACGTCACGCGACGTGTCTATCGCAACGGCGAGGGGGAGTATCTCATCAATCGCCAGCCTTGCCGGCTGCGCGACATCCGCGACCTGTTTTCCGGCACCGGCGTGGCCACCGAGGCGTACAGCGTCATCGAGCAGGGCAAAGTCGACGTGATGCTGCAGTCCTCGCCGCGCGACCGCCGCGCGATCTTCGAGGAAGCGGCCGGCGTCAGTCGCTTCAAGGCCAAGAAGATCGAATCGATGCGGCGTCTGGAACGCGTCGAGCAGAATCTCTTGCGGCTGGCCGATATCGTCGCCGAGGTCGAGAACCGTTTACGCGGCGTGCGCAATCAGGCGGTGAAGGCCCGCCGCTACAAAGACTACAACGATCGGCTGCAGTCGCTCCGGACGCAGATCGGCCTGGCCGACTGGCGCCGCCTGGGCGAGGAACTCGACGCGCGGCTCTCGACCGTGCGGACGTTGACCGAAGAAGCGACCCTCCTCGACGCGAGTGCGGAAACGCTCGAAGCACAGTCTTTGAGCCACGACGTCGAGATCAGCGCAATCGGCGAAGCGATTCGCGCGGCCGAAGCACAGTTGGCCGTATGCCGCGAGCGCATCGCCACGAGCGAATCGACCATCGATCACGAACGTGGTCGTCTGGGCGACCTGGAAGCGCAGGCCGAGCGGCTGCGCCGCCACGTGGCCACCATGAGCGTACGCGCGGGGGATGTCGAGAATCAGCTCGTCGACGCCTCGCAGCAGTTCGCCGAAGCTGATGCCGAGCATCAGGCGATCCGACGTCGCGTGGCCGACGACGAGCGGCTCGTGGCGCAATTGACGGCGCAGCTGCAGGAGTTGCGCTCGCGAAACGAGATCCGCCGCGGGTCGCACATGGATGCCATGCGATCGGCCGCCCGCTGGACGAGCGAGATCAAATCGCACGAATCGCAGGCCACGAGCGCTCAGGTGGCCAGCGAACGCCTGACTCAGCGCCAAGCGGCCCTCTCGACCGAACGAGCCGCCTTGTCGCAAGCGGTCGACGCGGCGCGCGGGCAGCAGCAAGCTGCCAGCGAGGCGGTCCACGCACGCCAGCGCGAGCTCGTGCAGGCTCAAGCGGGATTGGCCGAACGCCGCGCCAAGCTCGGCGCCCGTATCGGCGAGTTGCACCAGGCGCAACAGCGCCGCACGGCTGCCCACGAGCGTGCCACGCTCCTCGAAGAACTCGAGTTGCGACAGGAAGGGCTCGGCGCCGGCGTGAAGCAGGTGCTCGATCAGGTGCATGGCGACGCCGAGAGCTTCTGGAAGCAGACGCGCGGGCTCGTCGCCGACCGCCTGCAGGCAGGGGTCGAAATGGCGCCGCTCGTCGATGCCGCGCTCGGAGCAGTGGCACAATACTTCATCGCGTCCAACGACCCTGCCTGGTTGGCCGAACTGGCGAATTGGTCTCGGCAACTGGCTGGTCCCGTCGGTGTCTTGCGTTTGGACGACTCGGGGGATCGCGCGACGTCGTCGGATCTCGACTTCACCGGGCGTTCCGGCGTCTTGGGGCGGGCCGATCGCCTGGTCGAAGCCGCTCCCGATTTCGCCACCCTGGCCCAGCAGTTGCTCGGCGAGACGTGGTTCGTCGAATCGCTCGCCATCGCGCTGGAACTCGCCGGCGAGGCGCCGGGACGAAACGTGACCTTCGTGACGCGGGCGGGCGAGGTCGCGACGACCGATGGTCGCCTGCTCGTCGGCCGCAGTCAGGGGGGGACCGGCATCATCTCGCGGCGCAGCGAGCTGCGCGCCCTGCGGCAGCAGATTGCCGACGCCGAGGTACACATCGGCGAGCTGTCGATCGGCGTGAACCTGCTCGAGTCGGAGGTGACCGAGTGGGAACAACGTTCGACGAGCCTGATCACGGCCCACCAGGAGGCGCTCGACAAGCTGTCCGAGGGCCGAGTTGCCAGCCAGGCGGCCGAGGCGCAACTTGCCCGGCACGATGAGCAAGCTACCCAGTTGGCCCAGGAGCTAGCCGACGCAGAAACGCTACTCTCCAGCAGCACGCAGGCCTACGAACGCGGCAGCCGCGAGCTGATCGCCAACGAGCAGTTGTTGTCCGAGCTCGAGGTATTGATCGCCGAGGCCTCGCGCGAGATCGACGAGCTGGACGAGGATCGCCTCGCTCGCAGCCGGGAAGCCACCTCGGTCAAGGTGCAGTTGGCCAAGAGCGAAGAGCGGCTCGCCAGCCTGCGCGTGCAGATGGAGCGCTATCGCCAGGATCAACTGGAGCGACAGCGTTCGCTGGAAGAGAATCGGGCGCAGCTTGCCGACTGCGGCGCGCGTGCGGCGCAGGCCCAGCAGTCGATCCTGCGGACCGAATCGCACGTGGCCGAGCTCTACCTGCAGAAGGAACGCTGGGGGGGCGAAATCGTGCTGCTGATAGCCCGCCGCGAGCAGTTGCGCGACGAACGCACGCAGCACACTCAGGTGGCGCAGGAACAGCGTGCGCAGGCCCGCGTCGTGCAAGACAAGCTGCACGCCGAGGATCTCGCCGCCAACGAGCTGCGCATGCAGCGCGATACGCTGGCCTCGCGGCTGCGCGACGACTACGGCATCGAGCTGGCCGAGTTGCAGCACACCCCCTCCGAGGAAGAGCAGCGGGAACGGGCGCAGATCGATCAAGAGATCGCCGAGCTGCGCCGCAAGCTGCAGAACATCGGCAGCGTGAATCTCGAGGCGCTCGACGAAGTGACCGAGCTCGAGACCCGTTTCACGAACCTCAAGTCGCAGTACGACGATCTCGCCTCGGCCAAGGCGTCGCTCGAACAGATCATCGTCAAAATCAACGCCGACAGCCGCAAGCTGTTTGCCACCACCCTGGAAACCGTCCGCGGACACTTCCAGGTGTTGTTCCGCAAGCTGTTCGGGGGGGGGCATGCCGACATCGTGCTCGAGCAGGACGTCGACATCCTCGATAGCGGGGTGGAGATCGTCGCGCGGCCGCCGGGCAAGGAGCCGCGCAGCATCTCGCTGCTGAGCGGTGGCGAAAAGACGATGACCTGCGTCGCGCTGCTCTTGGCCATCTTCCGCAGTCGGCCCAGTCCCTTCTGCGTGCTGGACGAAGTCGACGCCGCGCTCGACGAAGCGAACATCGAGCGATTCATCGGCGTATTGAAAGAGTTCCTGGCCTGGACCCAGTTCATCATCGTTACCCACTCGAAGAAGACGATGACCTGTGCCACCACGCTTTACGGCGTGACGATGCAGGAGACGGGAGTCTCGAAACGGGTTTCGGTCCGGTTCGAAGATGTCAGCGACAACGGCGAGATTCGTTTCCGACCGCGTGGTGCCAGTGCGGAAGATTCCCCCCCCGCCGACCACGACGAGACGCAAGCGGCCTAGCCGCGAACGCTGCTACCGAGTCGCGGCGAAGATTTTTATTCGGCGCGGCGACATCTTTTTCGTGGCGTGATCCGTGCGCGCGACGGGCGACAAGTCGCCGACGGGTTCCCCGTTAATCCCTTTAGGGCGCACATTCCGTGCCCGCGGCACGACTCCATCGTTCGATTTCACCGTTCCATTTCGTCGCAAGCGTGGCGAACTTGGAAGATTTTGCGGCCACGGTCGCGAACGCTACGGCCGTCAAAGTCTCGCTGGGTGCCCTCGTCAACCCGAAGGCCGCCAAGGCTTTGACGCGCAGATTCCTCGCCAGCGTCAACTTTGCCACGGCCGTTAGGGGTCACTTGATCGGACTCGCCCCTACGACACGCGAATCTTTCTAAAGAGTTGCCCCACGAAGACTCGAAACTAACTGACGGAAGACCTGCCTTCGTGACGCGTCTGGTTCGCCAGATCGCGAGCACTCGGGCAGGTTGCAGGGGGGAACCTGCCCAAACGGTCATGCCTTGGCCATCCTTTTGCCGATGAGGCTTTAGGAGCGGCGTTCTACCCCTGCGTCCACCGCTCGTCGTCGAGCGGTTGTGCCGCACTTCAGGAACGATCCGGATCGAGAGAGGCTCAAAACGCAGTCTCTCTATTTTACGGATTTTCGCTGACTTCCGCATAACCTGCTTGCCGATGCTAGCAGTACGGCGCGGTCCAGAGGGAGCTGAGCCAGAGCCACCGCAGAAAGAACAGAGAGCAAGAAGAGCTTGTCCCGGCCCAGATGCTTGCGGCCGGCCGGCTGAACCCCAGCCGGCGATGAAGGAGCGAGACACGGCCACCAAACCCGCAAGCAAGGGATGAGCTGGTTCCGCGGCAAAAGCGCGGGACGCATTCCAGAAATCAAGCGCACGTTATTTGGAGAGCCTGCAATGAAGGTTTTCACTACTGGTCAGGTCGCTAAGATCTGTAAGGTGGCCCCGCGCACGGTCAGCAAATGGTTTGACTCGGGTCGCTTGAAGGGTTACCGCATCCCCGGTTCACAAGACCGCCGGATTCCGCGTGAGTATTTGATTCGCTTCCTCAAAGAGCACGGCATGCCCTTGGGCGACCTCGAAGACGAGGCAATGGCCAAGGTGCTGATCGTGGCGCAGGACCAGGTCCTGATCGAAAACCTGAAGCGTGCGCTCCCCGCCGAGCGTTCGTTCAAGGTCGCGACTGCCGCCAGCGGCTTCGAAGCCGGCATCCAGGCCGAGAGCCTGCACCCGGATTGCATCATCGTCGACTTCTCGATCGGCCGCACCGAGTCGTTGCAGATCTGCCAGAACCTGCGTCGCAACAACGAGTATGCCGAGACGATCTTGATCGCTCTGCTGCCGGACGACGGCGAGACGCACAGCTTCGATCGCTCGAGCATCAACGAGACTTTCAAGAAGCCGTTCGACGCCGCCTTGTTGGCCGAGCGTCTCCGAACGCTGATCGGTGCCCGCAAAGAGCTCGTCTAAGCGGAACGTGCGCCCGCAAGACTCTCCTTGCAGCTCCCCAACTCGCCGATCGAATATCCAAGCCGTCGCGGCTGACCCCCGCGGCGGCTTTTTTCATTTTGTGCGAGCACGCGAGTGCGAGACGTGGCCGGCGACCTGGCCGAATCGACCGCGTCAGTGCCAAAGGTTGCTCCAAACGTGGGGCGTCCTTGCGCGGGGGGCCGACTGCCCGGCGGCAGGCGTCCTGGTTACGATGCTAGATTCGGGGGCCGGCGACTCGGCTGCCCGCTCGTTCCAGCACGGCGCGTGTTTCGATGACCGCAGTTGACGCTCGCAGGCCCTCATCTACCGTCCACACCAGGTGGCGACCCCGCTGGTTGGGTCCGCTGGTCGTGGCGCTGGTGGCCACGCTAGGGGTGCTGCTGACGCTCGGCGACCCCGGTATCACCTGCGACGAGTTCTACGACGTCCAGGCGGGCAAGTCGCTCGTGCGCGCTCTGCAACTCCAGGGGCTCGACTTTTTTCGCGCGGCGCACGTCGAGCAGAACTACGGTTGGATGACGCCCCATCCCCCGCTGGGGCGCTGGGTGCTGGGATGGACGCACCATCTGTTCGACGACGTTCCCGATGAACCGTTTGCGGTGGCCGTGATCGCCGGCCGTTTCGCTCCCGCGCTGGCCTTCGGCTGCCTGGTGTTTCTCGCGGGCTGGACCTCGCTGCAGGTGACGGGCGAGCTGGGGGGCACGGTGGCGGCGGTCGCCGTGGCGCTTTCGCCCCGGGCCTTTGCCGATGCCCACTTCGCCACGCTCGATACCATCACCGCGCTGACGCAGTTCGCCGCGATCGTTGCCTTGGCCAAAGCGGTCGAGGCGGGGGCTCGGCCGCGGAACATCGTGTTGGCGGGCTTCGTCTGGGGGCTGGCGCTAGCGACCAAGTTCCAGGGGCTGCTGCTGGGCCCCATCGGCATCGCGTGGCTCGTCTGGCGCCTGCGCCGTCGGGCCTGGCTGCCGATTCTGATCTGGGGAGCCGTCGGTGGTGTGACCTTCTTCGTGCTCTGGCCCTGGCTATGGTACGCGCCGGTCGAGCGGATTTTCTCCTACGTCTCCTCCTCGACACAGCGGCAGGCCTTGCACGTCTACTACCTGGGGCAAGTCTGGCGTGACGTCGACGCCCCCTGGCACTATCCGTGGCTGATGTTCGCCGTGACGTTGCCGGTGGGTTTTCTTTTGTTGGGGCTCGCCGGGTTGTGGGGAGGCGGACGCCGCTGGTGGCGCGATCCGTTGCTATCGCTCGTGGCCGCGGCATTCCTGTTCATCCTGGGTGTTTTCAGCGTGCCGGGAACGCCCGTCTACGACGGTATCCGTCTGTTCCTGGTGGCGGTGCCGCTCTGGTCCGTGGCCGTGGGCGTTGGCGCGCAGTGGCTCTTCGAGCATTCGCGGTTCGCCTTGTGGCCCGTCGCGGTGCGGGGTGGTGCGCTGACATTGCTGTTGGCCGCGCAGGCCGTGGGCTTGGCGATGTATCATCCGGTGCAACTCAGCTACTACAACGCGCTGGTGGACGGATTGCCTGGCGCAAGTCGCCTGGGTTTCGAGACGACCTACTGGGGCGATTCGGTGACGGAAGAGATGCTCGAGCTGGCCGCCGCCGAGTCCGCCGGCACGCCGATCTTTTACGCTCCCCACCTGGCGCCGTTTCAGGCCGCTTCGGTCGAGGCCTCTTCGCCCGGCTTCGTCGCCGCCGGCGGGAGCCTGGTCGGCTGGGACGCCACTCGAACTCCCGGGCCGAACGCGAGCCGGTACGCGCTCGTCTACCGGCGTCAGGCCGATCTGCCCGCGGTCGAGAAGCTGCTCCGCGGGGCGCGTGTCCGTGCCGAAACGAGCTGCCAGGGGGTTTGGCTCACTCGACTCTACGAATTGAATCCCGCGCCGTCGAACGAAATTCCCGCGCCGCCGCGGCCATAAAACCGCCAGGCGATGCCACCCAACTCGATACCAGAGTGAGAGTTACCCCCTGGACGGTAGTCGGGCGGCCAATAGAATTGACCCCAGCGCGCCGCATGGTCGGAAATCTCTGTTCCGCAAGCGGTTGAGTGTTGTCTCCAATCTCCCGATTGCGGTTGCTGTGACGCGGGGCGCCCCCCCTCCTGCGATAAGTGATGCGCTACGATCGGTCCGAGTTTGTACCTATGGATGAATTGAGTCATTTCGACGCTGCCGGTGCGAGCCGCATGGTGGACGTGGGTGAGAAGCCCGTCACCCGCCGCACGGCCACGGCCAGTGGTTGCGTGCGGCTGCAACCGACGACGCTCGAAATGATTCGCCGCCGTGAGTTGTCGAAGGGAGATGTGTGCGAGGTGGCGCGGCTGGCCGGCATCATGGCCGCCAAACGCACGCCCGAGTTGATCCCGCTCTGCCACTCGTTGCCGCTCGACAGCGTCCGCATCGAGTATGCGTTTCCCGACGAGCGAACGGTGCGCGTCGAGGCGACCGTGAGCGTCACCGCGCGCACGGGGGTGGAGATGGAAGCGCTCACCGCGGTCAGCGTCGCAGCGCTCACGATTTACGACATGTGCAAGGCGGTCGATCGCGCCATCGAGATCACCGACGTGCGGTTGGAAGAGAAATCGGGAGGGCGGAGCGGAACCTATCGCCGCTCGGCGCAGGCAGGCACCTAGCCACACGCGGGCAAGTGGCCCGCGCGACCACAAGGAAATGAGTCCATGAGTTCGACGACCCCGGATGTTGCCGCCTCGCGACCGCGGCTCGATGCCGTGTACGCCCCGATCCGCGACGACCTGCGCGCCGCCGAAGAGGTGTTGCGGGCAGAGCTACGCAACGACTATCCGTTCGTCGACGAGTTGGTGCAGCACGGTTTTCAACTGGGGGGCAAGCGGCTGCGGCCGGCGCTGGTGCTGTTGGCCGGCAAGGCGTGCGGCGAGCTGACCGCCGATCATCATACGATCGCTGCGGTGGTCGAGATGATTCACACGGCGACGCTCGTTCACGACGACGTGCTCGACGACGCCGACATGCGGCGACATCGACCGACGGCCAACGCCCGTTGGGACAACCAGGCGAGCGTGCTGCTCGGCGATTACCTCTTCACGCACTCGTTCTACCTGGCCAGCACGCTCCCCAGCACCCGTGCCTGCCAGTTGATCGGCCGGGCGACGAACATCGTCTGCGAAGGGGAGTTGCGGCAGATCAATCGCCGCGGTTACCTGGCGCTCGATGAGGAGGAGTATCTGAGCATCATCGAGGGGAAGACCTCGGAACTCTGCGCCTGCTGCTGCCAGTTGGGGGCGTTTCTCTCTGGGGCCGACGAGAAGGTGCAAGTGGCGCTCGATCGTTATGGCCGCTACCTGGGCAACTCGTTCCAGATCACCGACGACTTGCTCGACCTGCTGGGCGAAGAGGAGCAAACCGGCAAATCGCTCGGCACGGATCTGGCCCAGCAGAAGATGACGCTGCCGCTGATCTACCTGCGCCGCACGCTCGACGAAGCGCGCCGCCGCGAGTTCGACGCAGTGCTCAGTTCGCAGGGAGAGCCGGGCGCTCGCCGCGCGGCGCTCGACTCGTGGTTCCAGGCGAGCGACGCCATCGAGTACGCTCGCGGCCGGGCCGACGACTTCGCGGGCATGGCCCGAGCGGAGCTGGAGATTCTCTCCCCGAGCGACGCCCGACAGGTGCTCGAGCAGCTCACCTACTTCGTGGTCGCCCGCCGGCAGTAGAGGAGTAGAAGATCCGCCGGCAGTAGAAGAGCAGTGGAACAGTAGACCGCCGTGGAGCACCTCGTCCGAGGCCTGATCTCCTGCTCGCCTACTCCACGGCTCCGCTTTTTTCGGCTCGGGCCAAAAAGCGGACGGGGAGGGATTCGAACCCCCGGGGCAGTTTCCCACCCAGCGGTTTTCAAGACCGCCGCCTTAGACCACTCGGCCACCCGTCCAGGTTTGCCCTTTTGAGCATGCTGCCGCGGGCTTCGTCAAGTGGGGCGATCGTCCGCTCCTCGTACAGACACGGACCACTTGAATTGGTTCCTTGCGAACGGACCCTTTTCGCCGTTCGCAAGAGGGCCGCAGTGCGGTCACATGCGTGGGCAGCAAACGGCCGCGTGAGAGTACAGACGAGATTCAGGGCGGGCCGTTCGCGCTTTGGCCGGCCTTTCTCGATTGCGACTCGACCGTCAGAAGGCGATAATGATGTGTACATCCCCCATCTATGCAGGCTGACTTTTGAGCAGCCTACTCCCGAGCCTTCCTCCATAGATCCGGGCTGACGCGACTCAGCACCATCAGGCGAAGGAGACCAGTTGTGAGCGATAAGAAGCCGATTCCTGCTGCGCCGGAAGTCGCGCGCAAACGCTGTCCGGTCTGCGACAAAGCGGTGTACTCTGCCAGCGGAATCCACCCGCAATGCGCCCTCTCGCGCGAGAGCGCCGAGCAGTTTGCCGCCCAGAAGGCAGCGCGCGAGGCAGCGCCGGCGGCGGTCGCGGCGCCCGCCGTCAAACCGGCCTGGCTGAAGACCTGTCCGGTGTGCAAGCGACAATCTCCGTCGCGACGCTTTGCCTGCGAGTGCGGGCACAAATTCGCGTCTGCACCCCGTTGAAGATTTCGCAGCGGCGCTCATCAGAGGGGGCATTGTCTACAAGCACCGATGGTCGCAAGGGATGCGATGCTCGAGAGATCGAACCATCGGACGATTATCGCGAGCTCGACTCAACGCGCGGATCGATGGAGTCGAGCGGAGTCATGCGCGCAACCGTTTGTCACCCCCTCCGGCAATGATGAGCGACTGCTATTTCAGAGTCCACAACGAAGCCTCGCTGGCCTTGCCGAAAAAGCATTGGTCGGAGCAAATGCTCCCGTCCCAGAGCGTGACATGTCCGGTGGCATCGCTCCAGCCTGAGACTTGGAACGCCAGGATCCCCTTCTGTCCGGCGAAATCGGCGGACTTCGGATTCTTGGTCACCTGGTCAGGTTTTCCAAAGTTGTGGGTGAGATAGGCCACCAGATCCTTCACGCGATAAATGTACCACTTCTTGTCGGCGCCGGAGACAGTGGCCCAAGCACCGCGTGAAACGGGCTTGCCGGAGTTATTCAAGCAATAACTCATCCGGATCGCGCAGGCGTTGGTGAAACCCGCCTGGGGGTCTTTAACGCCTAGCTCGACGTTGACGCCGACCTTTCCGCCGATCACTTTGCCCACGCCGACGACATCGACATTGACCGTGGAGAAATGGTTCCACATCGTCATGAACGCAGGTCTCTCCGCCATTGGAACCTCCCTTGGTACAGACCGTGTGACCTCACCTGCCTGGAATCGCCCCCGGCTCGAGGGACGGCATTCTAGCATGGTCGATCGGCCGATGCCCCCAGGGGTTCACGGGGAGCGAACGCGTCGCGGCGGCGATGATGTGTCGCCGGAGAACGCTATTCGACTTGCTTGGCGGGTGCTGGGGCGGTGGTTATTCTGTTACCACGGAAGTCACGATTCGCCTGCCCTACGCCTTCATCCTGCCCTACCGCGCGGCCCGCGGGGTCGCCTTCGAGGAGATTCCCACCATGCGTCGTCGCGAAATGCTGTTGACTACGGGTGCTGCCTTGAGCCTGGCTGCTTTTCCGCGCGGTTGGGTCGCGGCCGAAGACAAGCGCAAGCCGCACGTACTGTTCTTTACACGAAGCCAGGGATTCGAGCACTCGGTCATCAACCGCGGCAAGGACGAGAAGCCGGGACACGCGGAGACCGTCTTCACCGAATTGGGCCAGCAGAACGGCTTCGACGTGACCGTCACGAAGGACGGCCGCGTGTTCGATGGCGATCTCGATCAGTTCGATGCCTTCTTTTTCTTCACGACGGGCGATCTGACGCAGCCCAGTCGCGACGGCGGCGAGCCGATGTCGGCGGCCGGCAAGGAACGACTGCTGGCAGCCGTGGCGGGGGGCAAGGGGTTCCTCGGCTCGCACTGCGCGAGCGATACGTTTCACTCGCAGGGGGATGCCCGCGAACGACAGAATCCCCCCGACCCGTACATCGCCATGATCGGGGGAGAGTTCATCAGCCACGGCCCGCAGCAGTTGGCCAAGCAGGAGGTGATCGATCCGAAGTTTCCCGGCGTGGAGAAGCTGGGCGATTCGTTCGCCCTGCTCGATGAGTGGTACGCGCTGAAGAACTTTGCCGACGATCTGCACGTCATCCTGCTGCAGATCACCGAGTTCATGAAAGGGAACGACTACGCGCGGCCGAACTATCCTTCGACCTGGGCGCGGATGCACGGCCAGGGGCGCGTCTTCTACACCTCGATGGGGCACCGCGAGGACGTGTGGACGAACCCGATCTTCCAGGGCATCGTGCTGGGCGCGGTTTCGTGGGCGGTGGGCAATGTCGACGTCGACGTGGCGCCCAACCTGAGCAGCGCCGCCCCGGACGCACACACGCTCAAGAACGCCTGAGCGGGCACGCGGCGGACAGCGTGCGCCGTACGACAGCGAGAACTTGCTGGCACAGGCGAAATGTCGTGGGGCGAACGGGTTAAACCGCTACGTACCGGAGCTTGCTTCGTCGTCCTTGAGGCCGAGGCGCGCGAGCCACTTGCCGCGCGTGGCCGGCTTCTTGCCAGTGGGATCGACCTCCCCCGCTTCGGGATGGCGTGCGCGCTCGTCTTCGGTCTGGCGCAGTTTTTCTTCGAGCTCGGCGCGCTCGCGGGCGATTTTGGCCCGTTCGAGCGAGAGGTCGATCTCGGCCTGGCGCAGCTTCTCGCGCCATTCATCCTGCATGCGGTTGAGCTTCTCGCGTTCGTGCTGAATCAGCTCGTCCTTGTCGAGCTCGGCAGCGATGGCGGCGGCGCCCACCGCCAGATTGCCGACCTGGCTGCTCTGCTGTTCGAGCAAGCGCTGCAGCTCGTTGATTTCGTGTTCCTTGGCGGCGACGACCGTTTCGGTCTTGCGAATCGTCTCCTCGATCGAGAGCCGTTCCTGCTTACGATCGGGATTGTCGTCTGCGGCGGCTTCGGCCTCGAGCGCGGCCAAGAGCCGGCGTTTTTGCGACTCCCAGTCGTTGCCTTCGATCTGGGTCGCCGTGAGACGCCCGCTCTTGAGCCCTTCGATCTCGTGCTCGAGTTTCTGATTGCGCTTTTTCTGCTCGCGCAGGTCTTCGAGCAACATCTCGTGCCGACGCTGCATGTCGGCGACCTGCGCATCGTTCGCCACAGCGGTCGACGCCGCAGCCAGTCGACGATCGGCATCGGCCAGCCGCTCGTTGAGCGATGCACAGCGGCTTTCGATTTCGTGCTGGGCGGCTTCGGCCGCTTCGAGCCTGGCCCTCGTCGACGCGAGCTCCGCTTCGAGCCGTGTGCGGGCCTCGCGCGCCCCGTGGCAGTCGGCGGTTAATTGCTGCAAACGTTCTTCGAGCTGAGGATCGCCCGCGGCGGCAGGTCCCGTCTCTTCGAGCTGGCGACGGAGATCCACGATCTCGGCCTCGCGCTCGGCGAACTTGGCCTCGCGCTCGGCGAACTGCTGTTGCAGCTCGACGGCTCGTTGCTGCAGCGTATCGGCCAACTTGTCCAGCTCGTTGTTGCGAGATTCCAGGTCCTTCTGGTTCGCTTCGAGCTCGGCCTGTTGTTTCTTGAGTTCGGCATCGAGCGTGGTCTTCTGCTGGCGCAGCTCGTGGGCGATGCGGCGGCGCTGGCCTTTGGTTTCTGCCTGCTCATGCTCCAGCTCTTCTCGTTCGCGCTCGAGCTGTGCCGACTTGTCGTCGAGTCGGGTACGCGCCGCCTTCAACTCGTCGGTGGCCGCTTCGAACTCGGCTCGTTCGTCGGCCAGTTGGCGCTGTTGCTGTCGCAGGCGGGTCTCGGTCTCGGCCAATTCGCACGAACGTGCGTCGAGTTCGCCTTGGCGACGATTCAACTCGTGGGCAAGCTGTTGCTGCTGCTGGTGGGTGGCCTGTTGGCTTTGTTCCCAGGCATCGCGCGCCGACTCGAGTTCTTGACGCAGCCGGGCCAACTCTTCGCGGCCGCGCTGTAGATCTTCATTCTGGCGACGGGTCGCGTCGCGCTCGTCCTCGATGCGGCGCGAGTCCTGTTCCAACTCGTGCGCCACCCGTTCGACCTGGCGGGCCAAATCGGATTCGATCTCATCGAGTCGCGCACGCTGCGCACCGAGGAACGCGCGGGCTCGCGACTGCTGCTCCTGGAGCGCAGCGGCGAACTCGTTTCCCCAGCCGTCAACCGGCGCTAACTGCGAGAGATGATCTTCCATGCCTGGCCGATATCGCGATGGAGCGGAACGCGCGCGGAACGAGCGATCCGCGTGACTCAGGCAGTGCCAGTTCGCACCCCGTCCGATGCGGGTGACGTCGCCCTAGGCCGACCGCCTTTCACCTAAGTTGATATAGGACATGGGGCTGGTGGGGTCAAAGCCGGGGGCCGTCTTTATCGAATGTGACGGCGACACGGGGTAAGAATGTGCCCTGGCCCCCCCGCTTCGGTGCGGTCAGTGGTCAGTGGTCAGTGGTCAGTGGTCAGTGGTCAGTGGTCAGTGGTCAGGCGATGGGGGGAGAAAGCCTGGGATGTAAGTTTGGCCTGTGCATCGGTGTGCGGCTTTACACCCACACGTCGGGATTCACGAGATTCCGCGGTCGCCGGCCCGACAGTACGTCGACCACCGACTGCGTGGCACGGCGACGCAGATCGGCCAGCGATTCCTCGGACGCGAAGGCGACATGCGGCGTCACGATCACGTGCGGATGGTTCCACGGTGCCTGCGCGAGATCGGGGGGCTCGGGCTCGTGTACGTCGAGGGCCGCGCCCGCCAGCTTGCCAGCCGAGAGTGCCCGGGCAAGCGCGGGATGATCGACCAGCCCGCCGCGCGATGTATTGATGAGACAGGCCGAAGACTTCATGCGCGCCAGACGTGCCGCGTCGATCAGGTGTCGCGAATCGTCGGTCAGCGGCAGATGCAAGCAGATGAAGTCGCTTTCGGCGAGCAAGTCGTCGAGCGGTCGCCACACGGCCCCCTCGAGCTGCGATTCGCGACGCGTCGTGGCGAGCACGTTGAGACCAAAGGCCTGCGCCTTGCGGGCCACCGTGCTGCCGATGTTGCCATAACCGATGAGCCCCAGTGTTTGCCCGGCCACGCGATGGATGGGCAGTTCGGCCCGCAGATCGTAGCGGCCTTGTTTGGTGGCCAGATGGTAGAAGGCCACCTTGCGTGCCAGGGCCAGCAGCAGTGCCAGCGTGTGCTCGGCCACTTCCTCGAGACAATAATCCGGCACGTTGGTCACGGCGATGCGCCGCGCCGTGGCACGCGCGACATCGATGTTGTCGAGCCCGATGCCCAGGCGTGCAATGACGCGACATTTTGGGGCGGCGTCGATCACTTCCGCCGGCAAGGGGGCCCAGCAGGTCATGATGGCGTCGGCCTCGCGCACTGCCTCGATCAACGAGGCCACGTCGTGCGCCGGCGCGACAGCGAGCTCTGCCCCGGCACGCGACAGGATGTCGCGCTCGACGTCGAGATCGGTCCAGGCGAAATCGGTGATGAGTACGTGAGGTGAGGCCATGCCGGATGTTGTCAAAGAGGATGCCGCCCGCGGTCCAGGTGCATTTTACCGCTCGGCTGGCGACGCGTTGTTGCCCCGCGGGGGATATCCTATCATGAGCCTGCTTTTGACCGCCCGACGAGCGTTGGCCACTTGGAAAAACACGCACAGCGATCACCCGCCGATGAACGATCCCCGCATAAAACGTCTCGCCGAGATCCTGATCGATCACAGTTGCCAGCTTGCCCGGGGCGAGAAGGTCTTGATCGAGGCCTTCGACCTGCCCGATCCCGCGCTCGTGACGACGCTGGTCGAGCTGGCGGCGGCGCGCGGCGCCGTGCCGCTGGTGACGTGGAAGAACAACGCCGTGCTGCGGTCTCTCTATCGCTCGGGCACGAAGGAGAGCATCTCGCTGGCGGGCGAGCTGGAGCGGGCCCGCATGGAGCAGATGGACGCCTACATCGGCATCCGCGGCGCGGCGAACAGCAACCAGTTTGCCGACGTCCCGCACGAGCAGATGGATTTGTACCAGACCTACTGGTGGCAGGTCGTCCACACCGAGGTCCGCGTGCCGAAGACGAAGTGGGTCGTGCTGCGCTATCCGACCGATTCGATGGCTCAGGCGGCCAACATGAGCACCGAGGCCTTCGAGAACTTCTATTTCGACGTCTGCACGGCCGACTACGTGCAGATGGCCCGCGACCAGGAGCCGCTCGTCAAACGCATGGAAGCGGCCAGCGAAGTGCGCATCGTCGGGCCAGGTACCGATTTGCGGTTTTCGATCCAGGGGATTCCGGTGCGTCCGTGCCACGGTCAGCGAAACATTCCTGACGGCGAGGTCTTTACGGCCCCCGTACGCGACAGCATCAATGGCACGATTCGCTACAATACCCCGTCGCGGTATCAGGGAACCGTGTTCGACAACATCGAGTTCGAGTTTCGCGAGGGCAAAATCGTCCGCGCCACGGCCAACGAGACCGAGAAGATCAATCGCGTGCTCGATGCGGACGAAGGGGCACGCTACATCGGCGAATGGTCGATCGGCTGCAACAATCGCGTTCGCCGTCCGATGCTCGATACGCTCTTCGACGAGAAGATCGGCGGTTCGATCCATCTGACGCCCGGCAACGCCTACGACGAGTGCGACAACGGCAATCGCAGCCGGGTGCATTGGGATCTCGTGTTGATTCAAACGCCCGAGTATGGCGGCGGCGAGATCTGGTTCGACGGCGAATTGCTCCGCCGCGATGGTCGCTTCGTGCCGGCCGATTTGCAAGGACTCAACGTGGGGCTGTAGACCGATCCGCAGGATGCTCGGCGTGAGCAGGTTCGTCACTCATCTCGAAAGTGCGCTCGACGGAACGTCGTTGCCGGCCGATCGCCTGCAGACATTGCACCGCGAGCGCCCGTTGTGGGTGCGCTACGACCTGGAGGCCATCGGCCGCGCCGTGACATGGGATGAAGTCGTGGCCCGACCGGCCACGATGTGGCGCTGGCGCGAATTGTTGCCGGTGCCGGACGAGCACAGCATCGTCTCGCTGGGCGAAACGGTAACTCCCTTGCTGCGCTGCGCGCGACTGGGGGCGAGGTTCGGACTCGAGCGGGTCTGGATCAAGGATGAATCGCGCCTGCCGACGGGCAGCTTCAAGAGCCGTGGCCTGGCGATGGCCGTGAGCATGGCACGGCACTTCGGCGTGCAGCGATTGGCGATTCCCACGGCGGGCAACGCTGGCGGCGCCGCGGCCGCCTACGCGGCGCGGGCCGGACTCGAAGCGTTCGTCTTCATGCCCGACGACACGCCCGCTATCAATCAGTACGAATGCCGCTTGGCCGGGGCCAAGACCTTTCTCGTCGACGGCCTGATCACCGACTGCGGCCGCATCGTGCGCGAAGGCAAAGAGCGTCTGGGCTGGTTCGACCTGTCGACGCTCAAGGAGCCTTATCGCATCGAAGGCAAGAAAACGATGGGGCTCGAACTGGCCGAGCAGTTCGCTGGGCATTTGCCCGAGGTGATTCTCTATCCCACCGGGGGTGGCACCGGGTTGATCGGCATGTGGAAGGCGTTCGCCGAACTGGCCTCGCTCGGTTGGCTGGCCTCGGGTCGACGACCGCGCATGGTGGCGGTGCAATCGGACGGCTGTGCGCCGATCGTCCGCGCCTTTGAGGCCGGAGAGCGATTTGCCGAACCATTCGCCGGCGCCGCGACCATCGCCAGCGGCATCCGCGTGCCGGCGGCGGTCGGAGACTTCATGATCCTCGATGCCGTGCGCGAGAGCGCCGGACGCGCCATCGCCGTCGACGAGAGACGCATCTCGGAATGGATGCAGTTCGCGACGTCACTCGAAGGAATCAGCGTTTGTCCCGAGACCGCCGCCTGCGTCGGGGCCCTCGAGATGCTCGCTGCCGAAGGTTGGATCGCCCCCGACGATCGCGTGGTCGTGTTCAATACCGGGGCCGCGCAGAAGTATCCCGAGGCGATGGCGATCGACTTGCCACGTCTGCGGCATCGCGAACCGATTGACTGGGCGCGCCTCGAGCGTGGAGTCTGAACCGCGCGGCCATCGCAAGAGGGGCCTTTTCGGTGCGGCCTGTGTCTACGAGCGAGTGGAGACGCGCGTCTCTTTGTACACGCGCAGCACGCGGGTATTGGACAGGTCGATGCGCACGGTGCCGACTTCGCCCGGCTGCAAACGCACGCTAGTGGTCAGGTTGCGCAGCCTGCCGCGACCATCGAGGTACTCGATTTGCACCGGTGCGTTGCGCGTGGCACGGGTGCGGACGCTGCGCTCGCCGCCAGCCGCAAGAAAGCCCATCACGCGCGAGGCGTCGGGCAATCGCACCACCACATTGCGCATGGGCTGGTCTCCCCTGTTGCGCAGCTCGATCGTTAGCTCGGTCTTCGTGCTGCCGGCGCCCAGCATGACCAGGAAGAAGAATACGATAAAGGCGAGCGCCACGAAGGCCAGACGATAAGGGCGCTGGCTCTCCTGCTGCGGCTGATCGTCGAACACTTGGGGTTCATAGTCCAGCGTGCTGCTCATCGTGTACACCTAGGAGAATAGGCTTGCCCACGAGTGGAAATGCCGTGAAAGGCGATGCGCGCAGAGGTGCCGCGGCGAGAATCGAGCGTGCGCGCGCCATGGGCAAAGGCCGCACAGCCAGGCTCCCCTGCTTCGCTGGAGCGCGTCGCACACATGGACACAGCAGAGCGGAGAACTCCGCAACCGTGCCCGATCTCTCGGCGCCGGAATAGCGCCTGACGAAACCAACGCCGCACAAAAAAACTAGCGACCATCAACGCCACCGCCCCACGCCTCCGTATGATGTCAGAAAGTGCGCCTAAGGAAAGAAAAATCTGCGGAAAATCCAGCATCCGTTGGTCGCCCAACTACGGCGACAACTCGGGGCTTGGAGGAAATAGGCCGACCTTGACGGTTGCACGACCGGCCAGGGCATTTATCCGCCTCCTCTGCGAGCCTGCCATTCGTCGACTTTGATGGCGCAGCGCCCCACCCTTGCCTGGCACGTTGAGTACAGCCGATGTAACCCAGGCAGGCAATACAGTGCGGATAGGTAATGGAAATTCACGCCGGTGCCGACGAAACTTGCGTTTTTCTGTGTCGTATTCGCTGCGCTTGGAGGTGGTTTGGCAAAAGCCACCTGGGACGAGGAGGCGGAGTTTTCTTCCTTCGGCACGGTCGCGCACGAACGATTCGAAGGCTCCGCCGCGGCAACACGCGGCGACGGGGGAATGAACGATTCGCTGACGGATGAATCGGCCGCGAGCGAAGGCCCCGGCGAAGGTGTTTCGTTCGATACCGCTCTCAGGAGCGAAGCTGTATTGCAGCCCGCTGCTCCAAGCGGTTCCAAGCCAAAGCCACACAATCCGTTCGCCGGCACGCCACCGATCTTCATCTTTCCACGGCTGGGGCTCTATCCGGTTCCACCGACCGGCCCGGGTTACTATTCGGCGTGGGATGTTCTCACCGACAACTACCGGCAAAAGCCGCCCCCTTTTCCCTGGGGACGAATCAGCCTCAAGCCCTACCCGCTCTACGACGTCGACTTCCGCTATCTCGACGATCCTCAGAACAAGTACCACCTGTGGTCCGACTTTTTGAAACGTCGGCGCGTGGGAGAGGGGTGGCTCGTTTCGGCCGGCGGCGAAGTGCGCGACCGCTACATGAACGAACTCGACAGTCGCTTCACGACCGTGACGAACCGCTACGAGCAACTGCGCACGATCGCGTACGGCTCCGCCTATTACGAGGATCTTTTCGGCGTCTACGTGCAGTTTCTCGACGCGCAACATTTCGGCGAGGAATTGCCGGCCCTACCGATCGACCGCGATCGCGCGGACCTGAGCGATTTGTTCGTCGATCTGAAGCTCTTCGAGTGGGACGAACGGCCCGTCTATGTACGCGGCGGGAGACAAGAAATCATTCTCGGATCGCAGCGCCTGGTCTCGAACCTCGAGTGGGCCAACGTGCTGCGCACGTTTCAAGGAGTGCGCCTCTTCCGGCAGGGAGAAAAATGGGACGCAACGGGCTTTTGGCTGCAGCCGGTGATTCCCGACCCCTCGAACTTCGACTCGTCCGACGATCGGCAGAACTTCACCGGTCTGGGGACGACGTATCGCTCGCAGCCAGGGCGGTTCTGGGATCTCTACGCGCTGAACCTCGAGAACTCGAATCAAGTGGCCGTAGGTCGCGATGGACGGCCCGGTGGCACGAACGTCACCACGCTCGGCACACGCGTCATCGGCGATCTGGACAACACGTGGCTCTACGACTTTGAAGGCATGCTGCAAGTGGGCCGCTATTCGAATCAGCAATTGCAGGCGGGGGCCGTGACCACGGGGGGCGGCTACCGTTTCAAAGACCTGTCGATGTCGCCGCAGTTCTGGGTCTACTACGATTTCGCCTCAGGCGACTCGAACCCGGGCGAAGGGGACACCTTCGGCACGTTCAACCAACTCTACCCGTTCGGCCATTACTACTTGGGGTACCTCGACCTGGTGGCGCGGCAGAACATCCAGGACTTCAACGTGCAGTTCGCCTTCTATCCGAACAAGTGGACCTACGTGCTGCTGCAATACCACAGTTTTCATCTGGTGGAGTCCCGTTCTCCCTTGTTCGGCGCGGGAGGCAATGTCTCGCGTTGGGATCCCACCGGTGCGGCAGGCACCGATGTGGGGAGTGAGCTGGACCTGCTCGTGAACTTTCATCTCACCGCCCATCAAGACATCTTGATTGGCTACTCGAAGCTGTTCGCCGGCAATTTCATCCGCCAGACGGGTCCCAACGTCTCGCCCGAGCTGTTCTACATCCAACATCAGTTGCGCTGGTGAGCAAGGCGATCTCAGCTTCGCCATTGCTGCTCAAACTCGGCGACGCTCAACCGTCTGTCACGCAGAATACTTCGGAGCGTTCCAATCTTTAGTAACTTGCCTGCGTGTACGGGACGTGTACGGGAACTGATGTACGAGCATCCTCAGATTCCATAATAGTGATGACTTCCGCGGACTCGTACCACACGGAAGCCACGGCGTTCGAGAAAGCGGACCATTTCCTTGCCGGCTGGCCGAGGTAGTCTAGCCACGAGCGAAGTCCGCCAAGTTTTCTTCGAACTGGCGGATTGCTGGCGAACTCAAACGGCTTAACGCGTCGTCGAGTCCGAATGCCTCGATGTAGCCGCGCAACGCATCTTTGAGGTCGGCGATCGCTTCGTCTTCCGTCTCACCTTCGCCGTACGCGGGGATGTCCGGCAATCACGCCGTGAATCCGCCTTCATCAGGATCGGGAATGATCTCGACTACGAGTGGCATCGTTGAACTCCTTACCTGCATTGTAGGGCAACGCAAAAAGGTCGTGCAATCGACAATTGCCACGCGAGTAGGCCAGGCTGGAATCGAACCAGCGACACGCGTCATAAGAGCGCCGCTCTCACCACGGAGCTACTGGCCTGCCAGAACGTCGGCCGACCGGTGGCTCAGTGCGTTAGCGGCTTCAACCCGCGCTGCGGGCGAGCTTGTGAAAGCGCTCGCGAAGATCGCAAGTGATGGGGCCGGGCTTGCCCGCGCCGATCCGACGGCTGTCGACCTTGACCACCGGTATCACCTCGGCGGCGGTACCCGTGAGAAAACATTCGTCGGCGATGTAGACGTCGTGCTTCGTCAGGGCGGTCTCGCGCACCTCGATCCCGGCCTGGCGGGCCAGGTCCATCACCGCTTCGCGCGTGATGCCTTCCAAAATGCCGGCGTCGACCGGCGGCGTCAGCAGCACTCCGTCGCGCACCAGAAAGATATTATCGCCCGTGCATTCGGCCACCTCGCCGCGCGTATTGAGCATCAGCGCTTCGACGCAGTTGGCTTGCAGCCCTTCGATCTTGGCGAGAATGTTGTTCAGGTAGTTGAGCGACTTGATCCTCGGGCTGAGCGCCGCCGGATGATTGCGCAGCGTGCTGACCGAGACGATCTCGAGTCCCCGCTCGTACAGTTCCTGGGGATAGAGCTGGATGTGATCGGTGATGATGATCACCTGGGGATCGCTGGTGCGATTGGGGTCGAGCCCCAGGCTGCCCGCGCCGCGCGTGACGACCAGGCGGATGTAGCCATCCTCGATGTTGTTCGCGCGGAGCGTTTCGACCACGGCCTGGCCGAGTTCCTCGCGCGAGATGGGGATCTCGAGCCAGATCGCCTGGGCCGAGTTCCACAAGCGCTCGAGATGCGCCTCGAGCCGGAAGACGCGCCCGCTGTAGCTGCGGAGCCCTTCGAACACGCCGTCGCCGTAGAGCAGGCCGTGATCGTACACGCTGATCTTGGCGTTCTCTTTGTCGTAGAGCTTCCCGTTGATCCAGATCTTGAGAGACATCGGCGCTCGGACGTGGCGCGGTGCGAGCGCAACGTTTGAAAGAGGTTAGGGATGGGTGCGCGGACTGTGGCTTCCTGGGGGAGCGTGCGTTCGCGCTGCTCGGGCATCCAGCGGCGCCCCGGCTCATACGCCGCACGCACCGATACTGACTCCGATGCCGCGTGTCACCTCATCTCGCCTGCACGCGCCCATCGGCCAGCCGAACGATGCGATCCGCCTGCTCGGCGATCGATTCGTCGTGCGTCACCATGATGATAGTGAGCTTCCGATGGTGGTTCAAGTTGCGGAGAATCTGCATGATATCTCCCCCCGTCCGATGGTCGAGATTGCCCGTCGGTTCGTCTGCTAACAGAACCTCGGGGGCGCCGATCAAGGCCCGGGCGATGGCGGCCCGCTGCATTTCCCCCCCCGAGAGCTCGCGGGGGCGATGTTTGAGGCGATGCCCCAGGCCGACCATTTCCAGCAACTCGGTCGCGGCCGCCGTGTGCTGGCGCTTCGACTTCCAATAGCTCCACAGGCTGTTGCCCACCATGATCGGCGACAGCACGTTCTCGAGCGTCGTGAGCTCGGGCAGCAGGTGGTAGAACTGGAAGATCATGCCGAGCTGGCGGTTGCGCAAACGCTCGCGTTCTTTGCGCGAGACGTTGTCGATGCGGCGGTCCTCGAAGCGGATCTCGCCCGAGTCGGGGGCGTCGAGCGTGGCCAGCAGATGCAACAGCGTCGACTTGCCCGAGCCGCTTTGACCGACAATGGCGAGAAACTCACCCCGCTCGATGCTCATGTCGACGCCGCGGAGGACGGGAATTTCGACGCCCCCCTTGTAAAAGCTCTTCTGGACGTTGACCGCCGCGAGCTGGGGCGCGCGCTTCGGTTGCGCGGCGTCGATGCGCGATAGCGACGGCGAGTGTTCGCTGCCGACCATGCGAACTGCCTGGGCCAGACGCGGCGCGGCGACGCCGCTGGGGATGGGGTTATTCATAACGCAAGGCCTCCACGGGATGGAGTCGCGCGGCGCGGCGCGCCGGCAGGATACTGGCCATCACGGCGATCGCAATGGCGCCGGCGACGACCCAGGCCACCGTCAGCGGGTCGATCAGAGTCGGAATACGATAGAAGTAATAGATCGAGGGATCGAACACTTTGTGCCCGGTGAAGAAGGCGAGCACGTCGGCGATCTCGTTGATGTAGATTACGAACAGCAATCCCATGACCAGGCCGGCGCCCGCGCCGACAATGCCCAGCGACAGGCCATAGCCGAGGAAGATGCCCATCACGCCCGGCCCCGAGGCCCCCAGCGATTTGAGAATGCCGATATCGCGCGTCTTCTCGACCACGATCATGAAGAAGATCGCCAGGATGCCGAAGCCGGCCACCGCGATAATCAGGAACAAGAGCACATTGAGGATGGCCACTTCCATGTCGACCGCGGCCAGCAAGGGGCCCTGCTTGTCGCGCCAGGTGAAGATGCCGTAGACCTCGGGCGGAAACGTGCCGCGAAGCTTGTCGCGCACGAGATTGATTTCCTTCTCGTTCTTGAGCTTGATCTGAATCGAGCTGACGAGTCCCACCCCGGTGCGCGGATCGATCATGCCCCGCAGGCGCTGCAGCTCGCGCAGCGGCACGAATACGAGGCTGGCGTCGTACTCGCTCATCTTGCTTTCATAGAGGTCGACGACGGTGAAGAAGTCTCCCTCGATCTTGGGGGGTGTGCCGGCCGAGGGGAACGACAGCTTGACGTCGTTGCCAGGCACCACGAGAAACCGCTCGGCGCCTGCGTGGTCGCGAAAGCTCGACAGCGCGATGCCGAGCACTACGCCGGTGTGCTGTTTGGTACCCACGTCGAAGCTTTCTTGCGTCGACGGCCGATCGGCAAAGGGATCGGCGGGGGGGGCGCCGTCAGCCGCCTCGGATTGCTGTGCAACATGCGGTTCGAGCGTCGTCGCCTCGACGAGATCGGCCGGAGTAACTCCGGGCTCGCGTGGTTCTTCAGGGATCGGTTCTACGAACATCGGCTTGGCGTCGCCTTTCGGATCCATGACCACGACCGACACCAAGCCGGCTTGCTCGGACGCTTCATTGCTCAGTTCGTTTTTCGAGGAAGGATTCTCGGACGTGGTGAAAACAGTCTGTTGAACCGCTTGCTGCTCGTTGTCAGTTGACGCAGGCAATGTCACATTGACGCGTGCCGCCTGCTCTTCGACCATCTGCCGGATGGCCATTTCTTCGTAGAACTTCACTTGGCGGGCGTGCTCGGCCTGCGCGCGACGCACGGGCCAGCCGGCTTCGCGCAATTGCTCGCGCGGTCGCGCCTCGGGGCCCGACTGGTGGTCCAGCACATCATAGCCGCCGTCACGCAAGTCGAAGCTCATCGCCTCGCGATTCGCGGGATGCTGCAGGTAGTGCGCGTAATCGCCGACCTGGCCGACCGTCTTTTCGTCGATGCCCACGAGCTGCACGGGCCGCGTCACCGTGCTGCCGCGAAACTCGAAGCTGAGCATGGCCGGCACCGTGACCGTGGCGGTCATCGCCTCGATATGCTCGCCGGCGACACGTTTGATCTCCTGCATGTGCCAGTCGGGGTCGGGGAATCCTTCGAGGCTGCGGCTCTCGAAGACCACGTCGGAGAGAATGCCGTGGATGCGGTCCTGCATCTCGACCGTAAAGCCCGACATGACCGAGTTCACGACGATCATTGTGGCCACGCCGAGCGTCACGCTGATGATCGAGGCGAGCGCGATGTAGCGCGTGCGGAGATACCGCCAGCAGAGCAGCACTTTGTACATGACCAATCCTTGGGTTGCGTTGGATGGCCGCCGGTCCTTGGCGGCTGCTTGCTCGTCTTGCTCGTTTCCTGGTTGGTCTCACACGCTGACGCGGAGACGCGGATTTGTTTTGATGCCCAACTCGAATGAAGTGCCGACCGAGACGCGACTCTGTGGACTGACTATTTTGAATTCGAAGCTCTCACAACACTGCTGGGCAAGCCAGCAGTGCCACGCTCGTGATTTTTTTCTGCTTGCTCCGTGGCTCCGCGCCTCCGCGTGAACCCTATCTAATCTTTGTCAGGTACGGGGTACCTGACCTACTTCATGCGCAGTGTCTTCGCTTGGCGTTGAAATTCTTCACTCTCCCTCGCTGACGCTTCGGGTTGTGAGGGTACTGCTCCGCGTCTCCTCTGCACTTCGCGTCTCCGCGTGAGCCTACTTCGTCTCGGGACGCAGCAGCGGGAACAGAATCACGTCGCGGATCGTTTGCGTATCGGTCAGCAGCATGCAAAGACGGTCGATGCCGATGCCCAGGCCACCGGCGGGGGGCATGCCGTGCCGCAGCGCGCGGACGAAGTCGGTGTCCATTCGGGCCATCGAGTCGTCTTCCTTCTGGCCTTCCAATTGCTTGCTGAAGAGTTCTTCTTGCAGGTCGGGGTCATTCAGCTCGGTGTAGGCATTGGCCACTTCCATGCCTTGTACGAACAACTCGAACCGCTCGGCCACGGCCGGGTTGTCGGCCTTGCGCTTGGTGAGCGGGCAGATGCTCGCCGGGTAGTCGAGCACGAAGATCGGCCCGACCAGCTTCTTCTCGACCTTTTCCTCGAACACATCGCTCTTGATGACATCCGGATGGCGTCCGGCGACGTCGAAGCCGATCTTCTCGGCGAGCGCGCGAATCCCGGCGACATCATCGCCGGCGACGCCCGTGTGCTCGGCGAACAGTTCGTCGTACGTCTTCCGCTGGAAGGGGGCGGTAAAGTCGAGTTCCACGTCACCCCAGCGCAGTGGATTCGATCGTCCGGTGGCAGCCACGGCGTCGACGATCAACCGCTCGGTCAGGTCCATCATCGTGCGGTAGTCGCCGTACGCCTGGTAGACCTCGAGCATGGTGAACTCGGGATTGTGCTTGGGGCTGATCCCTTCGTTGCGATAGACGCGTCCCAGCTCGTAGACCTTCTCGATGCCGCCGACGAGTAGTCGCTTGAGGTGCAACTCGAGCGCGATACGCAGCACGAGCGGGATATCGAGCGCATTGTGGTGCGTCTTGAAGGGGCGCGCCGCGGCGCCGCCGGCAATCGTGTGCAGCGTGGGGCCTTCGACCTCGACGTAGTCCTGATCCCCCAGGGTGCGGCGGATCGACTGCACGATCTTCGTCCGCGCGAGAAAGCGATCGAGCGCCCCATCCGTGTAGACGAGATCGAGATAGCGCATGCGATTGCGCAGCTCGGGATCGGTGAGCCCCTTGTGCTTCTCGGGGGGCGTCTCGATCGACTTGGTGAGAAAGGTGAGCCCGGTGGCGAAGATCGTCAGCTCGCCCGTCTTGGTATGCTTCAGCTCGCCATCGACGCCGATGATGTCCCCCAGGTCGAAGCATTCGGCGATGGCCCAGCTCTCTTCGCCCACCTGCTTGCGGCCGATCATCACCTGGATGCGCCCGGTCCAGTCGTGGATGTCGAGGAAGATGAGCTTGCCCGTCTTGCGCTGCAGCACGATACGGCCGGCGGCGCGCACGGTGGGGCCCTGTTCCGTGTTGGGTTGCCCCTCTTCGGCGGCGGAGACGATGGTAATCTCGGCCTCGCGGCGGCGCAGGTTGCCGATGGCCTCGTGTCCGTCGAAGCGCTGCCCCCAGGGATCGACGCCGAGCTCGCGCAGGCGGCGCAGCTTTTCGCGGCGCGCCGCTTCAAGGGACGTGGGGTTCAGGTTCTCGCCCGGCGGTTCTGGTGCGTCGGTCATAGCGGGGCGCGGTGTCTGGGTGGTCGCTTGGTGCATGCCATCCATGGGGCAATCGCAGGCGCGGCGCCCGCGAAGGAAAAGGATCGAAACAACGACTCAAGACGCGCTGCAGGCGCGGCCCGAGCGCGGCACTGCACGGTGAAAAAGGAACGCAGCTTTGCCGGGCATCGATAAGCCAAAGCGTCGCAGCATTTTAGTGAACCCCGGCAGGGGGTCAACGCCAGCTTAGGGGGGCGACGGAGGCCAGGGGCCGGCTGCTAGCGGCGAAAACGTCGACGACAAATGACGTTGTGTGAAGCTGGGGTTTCGGATATTCACTCGCACCCCCGTTCATGGATGAACGGGACCGCGTCTGTATGCGCAGGCCGGTACAAGCAGGGGGGATGAGGCTGCTGAGATAGAAGGTCTCGACGATGTCGAAATCGCTTCGCACGCTCTGTGTCTCGCTGGCGGCGGCTGGAATGTTGCACGTTGCCGCGGGCTGTTGTGGGCCGTGTGGTGGCAACTGCGGGGGGGGGAGTTGTGCGGTTCCGTCATTGCCCCCGGCAGGGGCCCCAGCCTATAGCACGCCGGCGGCGGTGACGGCGCCGGCCGGCTACAACGCACCCGTGACGGGCGCCGCGGCAGGCGAGGTTGGCCCCGCTTCGGCCCGGACGGCCTCGGCCCAGGGGAACTCGCTGGAATACAGCGACGATCAGTTCTAGCGTCAAATCATGGAGGCCAGGTTACGGCGCGACGTCCCACACCAGCACGGTGGTATCGCCGCTGCCCGAGGCCAGACGCTTGCCGTCGGGCGAGTACGCGACGCAATGGACGCCCCCCTCGTGTCCGAGCAGCCGGCGGTGACGCCGGGCGCTCGCCACATCCCAGATGCGCACCGACTTGTCGAGTGCGCCCGAGGCGATGTTGCGCCCGTCGGGTGAGAAGGTCAGCGCCTGAATGGCGCCGGTGTGTCCTTTGTACTCGAGCCGTCGTTCGTGGCGCGCGAGATCCCACAGGACGATCGTGTTCGCGCCGGTGCCGGTGGGATCGAGGCTGGCGCTGGCCAGCGACTTACCGTCGGGAGAGAAGGCCACCGAGTCGACCATGCCGTAGGGGCCAGCGAGCCGAGCAACTTGCTCGCCCGACTTCGTGTCCCACAGCAGGATCTGGCCTTCGGCACAGCCGGCGGCCAGTCGAGTGCCGTCGGGCGAGAAGGCCACGGCGCGATAGTAGGTGCCGCTGGCCGGCAATCGCAGCCCCTCGAGCGGTTGCCGATTGGGGAGCGTCCACCGGCGGAGATCGTAGCCGCCGGCCGCCAGACAGGCGCCATCGTTCGAGAAGGCGAGACAGTAAGCCGCGCCGGGCCGATCCATCAGTTCGAGTCCGGTGGCGAGATCCCATACGTGGACGGCGTCTTCACCCCCCGAGGCCAGCGACTTGCCGTCGGGGGAATAGGCCAAGGCGTGGACATCGGCCGGTCGTTGATCGACTTGTTCGCCGGTCGAGCTATCCCAGAAGCGAATCGTATTGTCCCAACTGCCGCTGGCGATCGTGCGTCCATCGGGGCTGAAGCAGACGGCCGACACGAGGTGCTCGTGGCCCCCGGTCTCGTGGAGCGGACGATCGGTGGCCAGGTCCCAGAGACGAATAACGCCGTCATGGCAACCGGCGGCCAGACGCTGGTCATCGGGCGAGAACCGCAACGAGTAGAGCGCCTGACCGTTGCTCTGCAATTCGACGCGCGGCTGCATCTCGGGCACGTTCCAAAGGCGGAGCTCGCCGTGCCAACTCCCCGAGGCCAGGCAGGTGCCCTCGTGATTGAACGTCAGGCAATCGACTCCCCCGCGGTGACCGACGAGCGTGCCGAGCGACTCGCCGGTGGCGACATCCCACACGACGATCTCGCCGTCGCGGCCGGCGGATGCGAGCCATTGGCCGTCGGGCGAGAAACACATGGCGAAGACGACCCCCTCGTGCGCATCGATCGAATGGAGCTCGTCGCCGGTGTCGGCTGACCAGAAGCGGATGCGCCCCGACATTCCGCCGGTGGCCACGAGCTGGCCGTCGGCCGAGGCGGCCACTTGATTGATTTCTGCCTCGTGAGAATCGAAGGCACGCGCGTAGCCCTCTTCGTCCACGTGCCAGAGTTGAATCTCGGTCGTACTTCCTTTTTTGAAGACGACGGCCTGCCGCACTTCGGCGTGGGGGTTGTAGCCGCGGCAATGCGATACGGCGAGCAGCTTGCCATTGCCGGCGAGCGTGACCTGGTTTACTTGGCGCTGACGGCCGCTGATGACGCGCAGCGGTGCGCCGTCGGCCACGTTCCACACGCGGATCGTATCGTCCCAACCGCTGGTGAGGACCTGCTCGCCGGCGGAACAGAAGGCGGCGTAGCGGACCTTGCCCTTGTGTCCCGCCAGCTTGCGAACTTGACGGCCGCTGTCGACGTCCCAGAGACGGACGACGTCATCATCGCCGGCGGAGACGAGCGTCTTGCCGTCCGGTGAAAAATCGAGCGCGAAGATGGCGTCCGAATGGCGAAAACGCACCGTCCCCAAGCGGGCCACGGCGCCGACCGGCAGCGGGTCGGCATACCGATCCAGGCCCGGGGCGTCCGTGACCAGCGCAGCGTCTGTGGCGCGTGACACTGGCGTTTCGAGCGAGGCGGTCTGTGCCTGGCCTCTGGCCGGTAAGAAAGCCATCGCCATTGTGAGCAGCAGCGCGAGGCGCTCGCTCGATGAAACGAGCGTCTGGCGCCGCGTGCCGGCCGGACGCCGGCTTTGTTCTCGCCCTATGCGCTGGCTCATCGGGGGCTTCCCGGGGAAGCAGACGATGGGCAGCGGCGCAGACTCGCGGTCGTGGAGTGCGGCGGGGCACTCGTCCCTGAGTTTGCCGCGACGCGTGCCGTCACCACGTTTGGCGGTCACGCGTGGGCCGGCGCAGCTTCCCTGGCGAACCGGCCCCGTTGTTCTTATCGGAACTTGGGGGAAAAAACGCCCCTCGGAAGTCGCGCAAAAAGGGGCGGTTGCCCGTATTTAGCCCTGGAAATCAAGGGGTTTGTGAAAAAAGGCACAAATGTCCCGCTACCGCGACGACGAGGCCTTTCGTTGTAAGTGCCTATCTGGCCGTCTCTTGCCGCGTGGCTGCGGCCGTGCGAATCGCGTACCCCCGCGATACACGATCGGTGTTCCATGCAAGGCCGCACGTTCTCGCCAGGCGAAACTACGTCGCCAGGCTCCCACGCTTGTTCCGCGCCGTGCGCTGCTCGAGCGCCGCCCGGGCGGAGGTGTGACAGACGCGGATGCGCCGCTCTACCTCGGCTAGCAACTCATCGTCCGTCAGAAGGGCGATCTCCTCGGCCGACATCGGCTCGCCGAATTCGACCTGGATGCGGCTCAGTCGTGGGAACTTTCGCTCGCGCGGCCAGGCCAGATGGGCGCCATCGACCGCCGCCGGAATGATGGCCACCTTCGAGCGTCGCGCCACGGCCGCGAAGCCCGGCTTGAGCGGTCCAACATCGCCCGTCTCGCTGCGTGTGCCCTCGGGGAACACGACCACCACCTCCCCCTGCTTGAGACGTCGCAGCGTTTCTTTCAAACCGGCCAGGCCCGTCCCTTCGCGATCGATCGGAATCGCATCGAGCGAACGAATCAACCAGGCCAGCCCCGGCACGTTGAACAACGTGTCGCGGGCAACATAGTTCAGCATCCGCCGGCAGGAGAGTCCGAAGAGGATCGGATCGAGGAAGCTCTGATGATTGGCGAGCAACAGCGCGCCACCTTCCAGCGGGACGCGCTCGCGCCCGGCGCTGCGAAAGCTGAAGAAGACGACCGCGCCGACCTGGCAACATGCCTGCAGCGATCGATACCAAACGCGTTTGGGAAGTGAACGTGACACGATCGAAACAGGGCACGCGAAAAGAGGAAGCGAATAGGGGAGATTCTTGTTGCTTCTCGGGCGTCGATCAAGGCTGCATCCGCGAGCGAACGAGCGCCTCGAGCCGGTCGATGACCTGCTCGAACGAGAGTCCGTCGGTCAGAACCTCGATGGCGTCGTCGGCGGCACGCAAAGGCCCCACGTCCCGCGCGGCATCGCTCGCGTCGCGTTCGTTCTGCCGGGCCAGCACTTCGGCCAGGGTGGGGGCATCGCCCCGCTGTGCCATCTCGGCCTGGCGGCGGCGGGCCCGTTCCTCGGGGCTGGCGGTCAGAAAAATCTTGCACGCGGCGTCGGGAAAGACCACGGTCCCTTGGTCGCGCCCTTCGGTGACGATGTTGTCGTGGCCCGCCGCACGGCGCTGCAGCGAGACGAGATGCTCGCGCACGCCCGGGTTGTTGGCGGCGTAACGAGTAACGGCGGTGATTTCGGCAGTGCGAATGGCCTGGCTCACGTCATCGCCGTCGAGCAGGATGCGTTCCTGGTCGATCGCGATCGACACGCCGCGCGCCAGGCGAACCAGGGCATCGGGATCGTCCCACGACAGCCCGCGACGCACGGCGGCCAGCGCCACGGCGCGATACATGGCCCCCGTGTCGAGAAAACGGAAGCCGAGTCGCGCGGCCAGGGCCCGGGCAGCCGTCGATTTGCCGGCGCCGGCCGGTCCGTCGATCGTAACGATCATCTTCCTATTCCTGCCACCTGGCTTCGATTTGCACCCATTCGCGCCGGCCGAGATCGATGTGGATGGTGTCGTCTTCTACCCGCAATGACGACAGCGTTTGACCGAGGAAGTTGACCTGTCGCGCCGATTCGGCACGTCGGAAAGTACGTAACTCCGCCCGTCCGCTCCGGCCGGAGGTTTCCAAGAAGCGAGCCCGAAAACCGACGACGCGCCCGTCTTCGACCAGCGGCTCCCAATTCGTGGCGATGACGTTGCGGGCATCGAGATGAAAGAGCCAGCCCGAGGTCGCACGGGGGCGAGTGCCCCGCGAAGACCAGGTGTGGGGTGTAATCAGTTCCATCGCTTCGCGAAGCGGGTAATCGAGTTCGGCGCCGATGCCGAGGCGAAAATGGCGAGCCCCTTCTCCCCGGACGACAAGCAGCGTGTCGAGCATCCGCTCCCCCACGCGGCGATGATAGGGGAGGCCGCCGGTCAGGATCGTGGTCCGCGCCGTGTCGAAGTGCAAGTCGACGAACAGGGGCGACTCGATGCGTTTGGCCGTGGTCGATTCGCTGCCCAAGGCGAGGTTGCGAAACAATTCGGCATCGACATTCGGCCAGGCGAAACGAGCGGCGAAGTAGGAGTTCCAGGGATCGTCTCCCAGTTCCTCTTCGGTTTCGAGCGAGATATCGACCGTGGCCATCGACGCGCCGGAGACGAGCCCCGTGCGCTGCGTGAAGCGGGCGAGTAACGTGTCGTCGGAGCCGAGGATGCGACCTCGACTGGTGATTTCGCCGTAGGGGGGGCCGGCTGCGGTGATTTCGACCGTGTCGGCCACCATGCGCGAGTACGTGGCCGATTGATCGGGATCGCTCCAGACGTCGCCCGGCTTCGGTGGGGGGGGCGGAATGCGGCAGGCGATCTGCTGCGAAAGGCGATTGCCGCGATACTTGCCCGACCAGACTGAACGCACGCCGCCGGTCGCTTCGTCGATAGTGACGCGCAGATGCTCGTTGCGCAGCACGTTGTCGGTGGCGATTGTGGCGACGGCGGCTCGGCGTTGAAAGAAGCCGCTGCGCGCCGGCGCCGGGGGCTCTGCCTGCGCGTCGACCCAGGCGAAGCCCAGCGGTGCGACCTCGACCGTGCGATAGCGCTGGGTGGCGGTCGCGTCCCCCGTATCGATGAGAATGTTCCGCTTCCAACTCAAGGGATTGGCGGCGACATAGCCGGCCGCCGTGCATCCCGGCTCGACGACCGTCGACGAGGCGACGGTCGAGACGAATCGGTTGATCGCCTGTGGCAGAACGGTCGCGATTTCCGCGTCGAGGTCCTGCGCGTCGAGCGGCGCGCGGGCGCTGTCGCCAAACTGCGTTTCGAGGTTGTCGAGTAGATGCCGCGCTGAAACAGACACGTTCGCGCCGCTCGAGTGGACGAGCGTGGCGAGGGTTTCGAGCGTCACGGCGGCATCGATCGCGGCCCGGCGTGCAACGTGTTGCGCGAGCCGTGAGAGGGGATCGGGTCGACCATCGGCCACGGCCTGCTTGAGATAGGGCGCGCGATACTGGTCGCTCTTGAACCTGGTCAACCGCGAGGCCGAATCGGTCTGCCGCAGATACTCCTCGATCGTGATGAGCTTGCCCAGCACCGGTACATAGGACGTGATGCGCCGCAGATCGTCGTACCAGGGGCTGGCCAGGCCAGGCCAGTGCGCGAACATCACGCTGGCGACGTGATCATGATCCATGGCGTTGCCCAAGCGAGCGGGCAGCGCCAGGAATTCTTCCGCGCCGCGCGCGTCGAGCGGCAATCTTGCCAAGGAATCGATCGTGGTGCCGTCGATTCCTTCCCAGCGGATCTTGCTCTGCTCGCCGCGCGGGAATTGCCCGTCGTCGAGCGCCACGTGCAGCACGCCGTCGAAATCGAATCGCGACAGAAGTTGCGGCAGCGCGGTCGACAGCCCGAAGCTGCGCCGTCCGAAGACCGTCGGACGCTTGCCCAGGTGTCGCGTGAAGGTGCTCGTTCCCCGGGCAAGCTGTGCGTAGGCCGATTCGGCCGACAGGAGCGGCAACTCGGTCTCGGCATAGTCCGACGAACAAACCGTGACGCGTCCTTCGTCGAACGCCACTTTCAGAGCGGCCAGGGACGCTGGTTCCTTGGTGGCCATCTCGTCGAGCACGCGCGGCGAGACGACGAGATTCAAGGGCGAAGTGCCGGTCAGTTCCTGACGCAAGGTCGAGCCGAGCGTGGTCGACGCCACGAGCGTGAGATCGAGCAGGTAGCAATCGACCGGATAGAATCGCTCCCGCGCCTCGAGCAGCACGTCGAAAGCCTGGTGCAACTTGTCGCGGGCCGTGTCCGTGTCGCCGGCCACGGCCGCCCGGGCCGCGGCGAGTGTTTCGCTCGACAGGGAGGCCTCGTCCAGGTTGCTCATGTAGCGCATCTGCCGCGTGAGCAACTCGACGAGCAGGTAGCCGAAACCGAGGGCCAGAAAGTCGTGGGCAAGGTCCGCATCGACCGCGGCGGTCGCCGGGGGCGTATCTCCCTGGGGCTCGGGCGCGGCCAGGCCTGCGAGCAGCGCGGTCACGATCTCGTCGCGGGAGACGAGCCCCTCGACGACGACCGCTCCTGCCGAGCGGGCACGCTCGGTCCAATCGTGGTCGAGCATGAACGCCGAGACCTCGGGCACGACGATGAAGCGGCCGGCGAGGTTTTCAGGGGGCGTATCTCCCCGGTACCAGCGTGGCACTTTGCCGGCGGCGGCCAGAAGCTGCGGGTGCCAGGGGGCCGACCAGGCGGCCAGCAGGCCCTCGGCACGGTCTCCCTCGGCGTGGAGGGGGAAGTCCTCCAGGCTATGGCACGGCAGAAGGATGACCAGCTCTTCGCAGCGCATCGTGTTCGCTTGGGGGAAGTCTCGTCGCGGGTTAGAGATCCGACGTGCCCACGATAACGGTCCAGCCGCGGAGCGTCGAGAAGGCGGGATCCTTCTGAAAAGGGGGGCGCGATGAGCCGCAGAGACCTGCCTGTGGCGAGCGAGCGGACGTGTCATGGCAAAAATTGACGTAAATCGGGCGAAAAAGTACGCTCGTCTCAGGACCTAGGGGATCAATCATGGCCCACTCGCTCAATCTTTCTTTGACCGACGAGCTCCGCGCCTACATCGATCAGAATTCTGGCGACGGGTCGCTCTATGCGACACCGAGTGAATTCGTGCGCGATATCATTCGCCGGCATAAGGCTCGAGAAGAGGTCGCCGCCGTGCGCGATGCCATCCTCGAGGGATTCCAGGACGCGATCGCCGGGCGTACGGTTGCCTTCGACGGGGATCTCAAGTCGCTCCTGCCCCGGTCAAAGAAATGAGTGGCAAGGCTGGGGCAAGCGGCCGAGGCCGGCTTGTTGCATGAGCATCTGGGACGGAAGCCGCGGCGCTGAGCGCGTTTGCCCCGGGGCTGGCCGGCCGGCGACCGAAATCACCCCCTGGTGGCGCGGAGGGGCTGGGTCGTATCCCGTTGTCGGGGGCCATTTTTCGTTGACTTTTCCCGCGCGAGGCCGATAGAGTGGGTAGTAGGTGTACAAGCTGCGCGCAGGTTCTTGCCATCACGTGGCGCGTTCGCCGCCGCAAGACCATCGGGAGAGGCCCGTCGGGTAATGCATCCGGCGCCGAAATGCCGCGCAGGACGTGGGAATAGAGAGGATTTGTCGAGATGGCCAAGGGTGGCGCCGTCTGGGGAATCGATATTGGCCAGTGCGCGGTCAAAGCGCTGCGCGTCAGCCTGGGCGACACGCCTGGCTCGGCGGTCGCCGACGCGTTCGATTACATCGAGTACCCGAAGATCCTCAGCCAGCCCGAGGCCGATCCGCGCGAGCTGGTGGCCGAGGCCCTCCAGCAGTTTCTCTCGCGCAATTCGGTGCGCGGCGCCAAGGTAGCGATCTCGGTCTCTGGCCAGAGCGGCCTGGCCCGCTTCATCAAGCTGCCGCCGGTCGAGTCGAAGAAAATTCCCGACATCGTCAAGTACGAGGCGCGGCAGCAGATTCCGTTCGCGCTCGAAGACGTCATCTGGGACTATCAGCAGATGGCGGGGGGGAGCGTCGAGGAGGGATTCGCCCTCGAGACCGAAGTCGGCCTGTTTGCCATGAAACGCGAGCAGGTGGAACGCGCGCTACTGCCGTTTAAAGAAGCAGGCATCGAAATCGACATCGTTCAGTTGACCCCCCTGGCGCTGTTCAACTACGTCGCCTTCGACGAGATGAGCGACCTGCCCCCTCCCGAGGAATACGATCCCGAGAATCCGCCCGAGTCGACGGTGCTCTTGTCGCTGGGCACCGACACGACCGACCTGGTCGTCACGAATGGTTATCGCGTCTGGCAGCGCAGCCTGCCGCTGGGGGGCAATCACTTTACCCGCGCGCTCACCAAGGAGATGAAGCTCACCTTCGCCAAGGCGGAGCATCTGAAGCGGAACGCCCAGCAGGCCGAGGATCCGAAGGCGCTGTTCCAGGCCATGCGCCCAGTGTTCAACGACCTGTCGACCGAGGTGCAGCGATCGATCGCCTACTTCTCGAGCATCGATCGCAACGCCAAGATCGGGCGCATGATCACGATCGGCAACGCGATGAAGTTGCCCGGGCTGCAACGCTTTCTGCAACAGAACCTGGGTTGGGACGTCAAGCGCGTCGAGAGCTTCAAGCTGCTTGCGGGCCCTGGCGTGGTCGACGCTCCGGTCTTCAAAGAAAACATTCTCAGCTTTGCGGCCTGCTACGGGCTGGCGCTGCAAGGGCTGACCGAGACCAAGATCCGTACGAATCTCGTCCCGCGTGAAATTGTCCGCGAGCGGATGATTCGCTCGAAAAAACCGTGGGCGGTTGGCGCCGCGGCGGCCCTGTTGCTCGGCCTGCTGCTGAGCGCGTTCGGCTATTCGCGCCAACTGGCATCGGTCGACAAGGACTGGTTCAGCCAGGCGGTGGCCTCGGCGGACTCGACCTCGCAGCGACTTTCGGGGCAGGCCAGCGCGTTCAACACGGTGAAGAGCGATTTCCAAACGACGAAAGCGGCAGGCGACGGGCTGTTGCAAGATGTCGGTCGGCGGCGTTTGTGGCTCGAGGTGTTGCACGCGATCAATGCCGCCATCCCGCGCGATCCGCAAGGCGCGAACGCCGATAACCCCAGGCCGATTCCCGAGCGCGAGGAAGTTCATATCACGAGCATCGAGTGCGTGAAGGTGAACGACGTGAGCGTGTGGGCCACGGCGGTGCAGCCGCGCTACGTCGCTCCGGCGAAGGCGGCGCAGCCCGGTGTCGCGCCCCCTGCCGAAGGGGACGCGGCGGCCGACGGCGCCATGCCGCCGGAAGGAGATCCTGCGGCCGAACCCGCGGCAGAGGGGCAGGTCGACGAAAACGGCAATCCGGTCGAAGGCGAGGAGACTGCCGCGCTACCGACGGGCCCCGGATGGATCTTCGAGTTGAAGGGCTACCACTATCACAACTCGGACTCCGACCCCGACAACAGCGGCGCCAACTTCGTCCAGAACACCCTGATCAAGAACCTGCACGAACAGGTCGTCAAGTTGCCGGGGGCCGGCGGCCAGGAGTTGAAGATCTCGGACCTGGGGATCAAGTACCCGGTGCTGCTCGAGCCGGCGCGTCCGCGTGCCGTGTCGCTGACAGACAAGAACGCGGTGGCGCTGCCCGACGGCACGATGCCGCCGCCGATCAGCGCCAAGCAACTCGATTTCGTGGTCCAGTTCGCCTGGATCGAGACGCCGCTGAGCGTGCGCGAAAAACAGGCGGAAGATGGTGGTGGGGATGCCGCCGCGGGTGAAGAACCGGTGGCGGCCAATTAGCAACGCAGCAAGCGAACGAAGTCCGCACGATGGATAAAGTCAAACAGTTCCTGGCCGTGCTCAAACAGCGCCATTTCTGGGTGCTGTGCGGGGTGATTCTCATTCTGGCCTTCGTCTCGTGGTCGTCGGCCAAGTCGTACTTCTCGGCCGAGTACACCAAACAAAAAGGGACGGTCGAAAGCAAGTTTTCGGCCTTGAGAACGATCAGCGGCACGGCGAATCACCCCAACGAGGGCTTCGCGACCAGGGGCACGACGATTGCCAACGATCTGAAGCAGAAAACCTATGCCGCGTGGGAGCAGGTCTACAATGCGCAAAAATCGCAACTGACCTGGATTGCCGATCCGCAGGCGATCGGCGAGGTGCCGCCCCTGCCCGAAGGAGATCCTTCCGCTCCGCCGGTAGGCGCCGAGAAGCAGTTGGTGCAGCGTTTCTACGATTACTACTCGCAGAATTACGTGCCGCAGCTTTTTTCTCCCCAGGTGATCAATCTGCTCCGCGTCACGCCGGCCACCGATACTCAGCCGGCCAGGGTGGAGGGGGTGATCCAGTGGGATGAAACGCAACGCAATTCGATTCAACAGCGCTACAACTGGTCGAAGATTCCCTCGAGCAAGGCAATTCGTTTCGCGCAGGAAGACTATTGGATCTACCGCGCCGTCTTGCAGGCCATCAATTCGGCCAACGGCAATGCCCAGGCCTCCCACGAGGCCGCGGTCAAGCAGATTCGTGTGCTGAAGATCGCCCAGGACGCGCTGGCCACGGTGTCGAGTTCGGCCATCAGCGTGGCGAACGTCACCGCCGACCAGGTGGTGCGCGAGGTGACCGACGAGCCGAAGGCGCCCGGCGTGGATGCGACCGATGAGGAATTGGAGGCCAACCGCTACGCCAGTCCGGCGGTGTCGGGGGGCGAAGGTGGTGGAGGATCGTCGCAGTACAAGCTGGTGCCGGTTTATCTGGAATTGTTGGTGCGCGAGTCGAAGGTGCCCGACGTCTTGGCCGCTTGTGCGAATGCCACGTTGCCCCTCGAAGTGCGCAAATGCACCTTGCAGCAAGCCACCAGTGCCAAGCCGGCAGGGGGCAATGCACCGGCTGCATCCGTGGCTCCCGGCGCACGTGCGGAAGGAGGCGCGGGTGCTGCCAATACAGCGGGTCTGGCGGATGACGGCGACGTCGTGGTTTCGCTCTATGGCGTGATTTATCTCTACACCCCGCCGAGCCGTACGGCTTTGAACATGCAAGAAGAGTCGCCCGCCGACGAAGCTCCGGTGGAAGAAGGAGTCTGACGAGCCGTCCCGCGACGGGAGTCACTGCGATGAAAAAGCCCAAGCTCGATCTATCGAAAATCAAGACACTGCTCATCGAGCACGTGGAGAAGATTGTCCTCGGTATCTTCGGCGTGCTGTTCTTGTACTTCACGTACAAGGGCTTCACGCTGGAGAAGTACGACAAGACGCCCGTGGACCTGCAAAATGAAGTCCAGCGCGCCACGACGCACGTCACGAGCTCGACCTTCGATCCCAAGCGGGAAGAGATGGTTTTCGTCGATCCCACGACGACCGTGGCACAGAACAATGTGCAGATCAATGCGGCGGAGTTTCCGCTGGCGCCGATGAACCCTCCCGAGTTTCCGCCCGCGAACAAACGCGGCGAGCCGCAGTATCTCGCGGTCGAGGATTTGCAGCTCTCGTCGGGCTTCGGCACCTTTCAATTGAAGCAGGGTGGTGCGATCGCGCCCCCAGCAGGGAATGCCGGCAGCTACGCGGCCAAACGTTGGATCTGCGTGACGGGCCTGATTCCCTACGAGCGGCAACGCCTGCTCTACCACGAGCAGTTTGCCAAACGCGGCGGTAGCGAGCCGGAATGGGTCGCCTATCGTGTGGAACGCGCCGAAGTAGGCAACATTCCAGGCGCGGAGCCCGAGTGGAAAGTGCTGCCGTTGGCCGATTCTGCCACTCAGCAAGCGCAATGGTCCGGGGTAAGCCCGGAGCTTATTCCTGAAGATTTCCGCGTGGCGCAGCCCAAGTCGAAATCGGTCCCCATGCTCTATCCGTTGGGACCCCGCGTCGGCTCGAACTGGACTCCGGACGAAGTCAATCATCCCAAGGTTTTATCGATCCTGGCTGCCGAAAAGCCGGCCGTCGCCGCTCCGGCGGCCCCCGCTGCCGCAGGCGATCCGCTAGCGACCGCGCCGGCGGAAGCACCGGTGATCGATGTGTTCGATCCGGACGCGGCGCCCGCGCCGGTCACGCCTGCCCCGAAACCAGCGGACAAGCCGGCCGTGAAGCCCGTGCGCGACGTGCGCGTGTTTCGCTTCTTCGACTTCAATGTCACGCCGGGCAAGCGTTATCAGTATCGCGTGCTGCTGTACCTGACGAATCCCAATTTGGGTCAGGCCGCACGCGACCTGGTCGATCCCAAGCTGGCGGTTGGTCCTTATCGCACGACGGACTTTAGCGCTCCCAGCCCGGCCATTACGGTGCCGCACGATGCCGGGGTGTTGCTAGCAGGTGTGGAACAGGCGAAAGGCGCAAATGAAATAGGATTAGTGGTCATCGCGCGACAGCTCACGGCAGATGGCTCGACGGCGCTAGCTAAGAAAACTGCCCGTCGTGGAGAAGAAATCAACTTCCGCGCCACCCCGGCAGAGCAAGCGACCGTTGTCCGCGCGGGAGGCACTTCTGCCGTACGTTCCAACGCCATCGAGATTCGTACGGAATCGCTCGTCGTCGATATTCTCGAAGGGGCCAACGCCGCGGGAGGGACCGACGCGCGTGCGCTCGTCCTAGGGCCCGATGGTCGCCTGGTCGTCAAGACACAGTCGAACGATACTCCCGAAGTGGCCAAGGCCGAGGCGGACTTTCAGCGGGCATCGGAGACTGAGCCGGCGGCGCCTGCCCCTGTGGCGGGGGCCGAGCCGGCGAACAAGGAAAAGAAGCAGGGCGCCGGTGGAAGTCTGCTCGAGCAACCGGCGGCTACTCGCGGTGCGGCCGGGCGATAAGCAGGGGGATTCAGTCGCCCTGCGGGCCTTGGGGCGGTCTCCTTTTTCGACGCTCCGACGTGTGATGCACCGCTAGCATCACGCGGCAAAGTACCGATCCAGCATTCTTTACGGCGTGCGCGCTCCTCACGCCAGCATATCTCGCAGGAGGCAGGTTTTAACTCAAGTGCCCTTGACCGTCTGCCGGGGCCTGAGTATCTATCCCGCTCCCTTCTACTGCGCTATCCAACCCGGGCAAGGAAGTTCGGTGCGGAACCGGCGTATCGATGGACCTGTGTCCCTCGAAATCGACGGAACAAGTCGCGTCGCACAAGGCTGAATGCACGACGAATACTCGCTCTTGGCCGTCGAGACGGCCACGAGGTTCGATCACGAATTCGGCAGAGGTGAGGCCACGCGAGCGAAAAGGAGTTCGTGTTGAGAGCGATAACTCGCTTCCCGGTCGTTTTGATGCTTTGCGGACTCGGCGCTTCGGTGTCGAACGTATGTGCGGCTGGTCCGTTGACGACGAGCGTCTCGCTCGCTGCGGCGGCACTTGCACAGGCGGAGGGCGCGAAGAAGGATCCGCGCGCCGAATCGGACGAGCTGATCGCTCGTGCCCGCGACGCCATGTCCGCGCATCATTGGGAGACCGCCGAGTCGCTCATCAAGCGCGCCGAGTCGCTCCATGTGAAGTACGGGCTGCTGCACCTGGGCGATACTCCGGCCAAGGCGCGCAAGGACCTCGACAAGCTGATGAAGGGCGCGCCGGGCGAACCCCAGCGTCCGAGCCTGCGTTTTGCTCCGCAGGGGGAAGAAGACAAACCGGGCAACAAACCTGCCAAGGCGGGAGCGACGCCCGACGACCCCTTCGCTACGCCGAAAAAGGGGGTCGAGATTACCCTCGATGATCCTGCCGCCCGAGCCCGCGCGAGCCTGGCCAAAGGTCGCAAAGAATTCGAGCAGGGCAATCTGGCGGCCGCCGCACATTGGTGCCGCGAGGCTGCCGAGCAGAATGCCGAGTTCGGCCCGAACGACGATACGCCCGATCGCTTGATGGCCGACATCCAGGCCGCCGGTGGGTCGGTATCGCTCGGACAACCCGCCGTTGCTCCCCAGGGGTTCGATGCCACGATCAGCGCAGCGTCGGGGGCCCCGATGATGCAGGGCGCCATCGATCCCGAACAGGACGCGAAAAATCAAGCGGGCATCAAGCTGAGCATGCGGCGTCGCGATGCGGATGCCGCCGCGACGGTCTCCCCGGCCGTGACGTCCCCTTTCGGTCGTGCCACCATGACGGAGCCTCCGCGCGAAGGTGACACCGGCCCGGCGCTCACGGTGGCGGGCACGCAGGCCGATGCCTCGGTCTTCGAGTTGCCAGCTTCGAGTCAGGCCGCCATGCCGGCCGATGTTGCCGTGCGGGCGGAGTCGTTGTTGCTCGAAGCGCGTCGCGCGCTGGCAAAAGGAGACATCCGCCAGGCGGCAACCTTCGTGAATCAAGCCGAGAAAAGTGGTGCGAACTTTCCCCTGGACGGAGATTCGCCCGCTCGCGTGAAGGCGCTGCTCGAGCTGGGCGGCCGGGCCATGCAACGCCAGGGGGCCGATGCCGAGTCGGTCGAGGCGCGCCGCGAGCTCGTCTCGTTGTTGATGGAGCAGGCCGCGGGCTTGCTCTACTGGCAGGACTTCGAACTGGCAGAGCGGCTCGTCGCCGATGCGGAGCAGGTGCCGCTCGAGTACGGCCCGTTCGATCCCCGCCCCGCGGAACTACGTCAGGCGATTGCCGCGGCACGCGAGAAGTACGCCGCAACGCATCCGGTTGCCGAGCGAGAGTACAACACACGCAGCAATCTGGTCGCTCCGGCGGCCGCTACGGTGGCCGGCGATAACTCCGCCGAATTCTTCCTCGACGAACCAGTCGATCAGGATTGGAACAACATTTTTGGCGACGCGGCGGCTACGGTCAGTTCGGATCCCTCGGGCGCGAGCGCGCCGGCGAGCGGTCCGGCAGCGGCCGAGGTCGCCGCTCCCGCGCAGAACGTCGCTCAGGCGAAGGCGCACGCCTTGCAGTTGCTGGGACAGGCGCGGAAGGCGCTGGCGGCGGGCGATCTGAACGCCGCCGAGCACCTGGCGCGCGAGGCTGCAAAACTCAAGGTTCCGGAGACCGCCTATGGCCAGCGCGACGACAATCCCTGGCTGGTGATGCTCGAAATCCAGAATGCCCGCGGCGCAAGGCCCGCGGGTGCTGCCCCGGCGTCGGCCGCGGGACAGGGCTCGCCCGTGGCGCCGGCGGTTGGTCCCGGCGTCCCGATCCCCTCGCCGGTCCGTCCGACTGCGGCGGACGGTGCGCTGCCCGCGGAATTCCAATTGCCGAACGCCACGATGGAAGAGGCCTCGTCCTCGTCTGGCCCGAACAGCGCGGCCGACCTGCCTGCGTTGCCGACGAGCGCGGCGCCAGAACGCTTGCCTTCGCCCGATGGGGCGCCGTTGCCGGTCTCGCCGGGCGCCGCGGTGGAGCCGGCGCCGTTGAGCGAAACGCCCGGCCTGACGCCGGAAGTGGCTGCCCCCGTCGAGCAGTCGCCGGCCGCGCCGACCAACACGCCCTTGATGCAAGGGGCCGCCGCCGATCAGCAGTTGCTCGCGCGACAGCTCGTCGACGAGTCGGGCACGGTGCAGCAGCAGGCCGATCGGATGCGCGAGAGCGATCCGCGCGGTGCCCTCAAGCTCTTGACCGACATGCGCGCGAAGATCGCCGATTCGAAGCTCGATGCCACGTCGAAGGATCAGTTGGTCCGCAGGATGAACGGCCGGATTGCCGATCTCGAGAAGTACATCCAGCAGAACAAGTCGCGCATCGATCTGGCGGAAAAGAACAAGGCGATCCGCGCCGATCGGGATCGCAAGGAAGAAGTGAAGATCGAGGTCCAGGGCAAGCTCGCCGTGATGGTCGATGAGTACAACCGACTGATCGACGAGCGCCGCTTCGCCGAGGCGGAAGTCGTCGCCAAACGGGCGGCCGAGATCGCTCCGGACGACGTCACCTCGCAGCAGTTGGTCAAGCAGTTGGTCTTGAACAGCGCGTTCCTGCGGGCGAATGCCAACCAGATGGACGTGCGCGATCTCAAGCAGCAACGCTTTCTCGACGCCATGCAGGCCGTCGACGATTCGAGCGTGCCCTTCGACGACAACAATCCCTACCAACTGCCCGACGCCAAGTTCTGGCAGCAGTTGACGGCCCGGCGCAAGAAGCCGAGCGAAGGCATCCAGCGCACGCCGAAGGAACGCGAAATCGAACGCAAGCTCCAGACCGACGTGACGGTCAAGTTCGACAACGCGCCCCTCGCGACGGTGATCAATTACCTGGGGCAGCTCGCCCAGGTGAACATCCATATCGATCATGCCGGGCTGGCCGAGGAGGGCGTGACGAGCGATACCCCCGTCTCGATCGACGTGGGCACGCCGATCATGCTCAAGAGTGCCCTGGGGCTGATTCTCGAGCAGCACAAGCTGGCCTACACGATCAAGAACGAGGTGCTCAACATCACCAGCGAGCAATTGCTCGAAACGCGGATGGTGAAGATCACCTACAATGTGGCCGACCTCGTGATCCCGATTCCAAACTTCACGCCCAACAGCAACCTGGGCATGACCGGCCTGTTGAATAATGCTTATCAGGCACAAATCGGTTACATGGGTGGTGGTGGAGCTGGCTTCGGAGGAGGGCCCCCTCTGGCCGTGATGGCGCAGAATTCGAGCAACTCGCCGGCGCCGGGGGGCGTTTCGCCGGAAGTGCTTGCCCAGATGGGGGGCGCGACCGGACCTGGTGGCGGACCAAGCACGCAGCCGATGGGCTTTGGTCCTGGCGGCATGGGGGGCGGAGCGCAGGCCGACTTCGACACGCTCATCGATCTGATTACGACGACGATCGCCCCCACCAGTTGGGACGAGGTCGGCGGCTCCGGCTCGATTCAGCCCTTCCCGACGAATCTCAGCCTGGTGATCAGCAACACCGAAGAAGTTCACGAACAGATCGTCGATCTGCTCGATCAATTGCGTCGCCTGCAGGATTTGCAGGTGACGATCGAAGTACGTTTCATCACGCTCAACGATAGCTTCTTCGAGCGTATCGGCGTCGACTTCGACTTCGACATCAACGACAAGATCGACGCGCCGTTGCAGCCGTTCGGCAACCCCGACCCGAACTTCCAGCCGAGCTTTTCGAACCTGGGCATCAACACGGGACCGGGCCGCAACGTGCAGGATCGCGATTTCGCTCCCAGTGCCACGGTCGGTATGTCGAACCCCGGCATCTTCAGTGCCGACCTCGACATTCCTTTCCGACAAGGCAACTTCGATCTGGCCGTGCCGCAGTTCGGTGGTTTCGACCCGGCGGCGGGTGCCAGCCTGGGCTTTGCCATCTTGAGCGACCTGGAAGCGTACTTCTTCATCAATGCCGCGCAGGGCGACCGCCGCAGCAACGTGTTGCAGGCTCCGAAGGTGACGTTGTTCAACGGCCAGCAGGCGTTCGTGGCCGACACGTCGCAGAGCCCCTTCGTGATCAGCGTCGTGCCGGTGGTGGGAGATTTTGCCGCCGCACAGCAACCGGTGATCGTGGTCCTCTCGGAAGGCACCTACCTGACGGTGCAGGCCGTGGCGTCCCCCGATCGGCGCTTCGTGCGGCTCACCGTGGTCCCCTTCTTCAGCCAGATTGGCGAGGTGAATACGTTCACCTTTACCGGCGAGACGAGCTCGACGGTGATCAACTCTTCGCAAGGCCCGGACGACGATACCACGTCGCGGGACAACGAGGTGCGGACAACCACCTCGGGCACGACGGTGCAGTTGCCGACGTTCTCGTTCCTGTCGGTGGCCACGACCGTGAGCGTGCCGGACGGCGGTTCGGTGTTGCTCGGCGGCGTGAAGCGTCTGAGCGAGGGCCGCAACGAGTTCGGCGTGCCGATTCTCAACAAGCTGCCCTACATCAGCCGCCTGTTCAAGAACGTCGGTATCGGCCGCGAAACGCAAAGCCTGATGATGATGGTCACGCCGCGGATCATCATTCAGGAAGAGGAAGAAGAACTGCTGGGCGTGCTGCCGCAGCAACCGTAAGACCGCGGCTTGCGAGAGGTAGTTGAGCCGCTTCTCGCCCCCGCAACCGCTCGAATTTGCCCCCTCCCCGCTTGGGGCGGAGAGGAATCTTGCCCGCTAGGCAAACGCCGGGCCGTTTGCTACCGTGACACGCTTGGATCGGTCCGGTTGCGCTCCTGGTCTAGGGGGCCGACCTTTTCGATGAATTCCAGCGCGTGCGACGAGGTAGAGCGGTGAAACAGGCGATCGCGGGCGTAGTCGCGCCCGATCAAGCGGAAACGCAGATCATGACGGTCTGGCCGTCGATTGGCGCCATTGCTCCGGGGCGCTGGGTCGGCAGCATGTGCGGCATTCGGGCCGGCTTCGGCAATATCCTGACCATCGGCAACCTGATGGCGGCCGCCCTGATTCCTTTTGCCCTGTTGCTCTTTTTTGGCGGCCTCGCGCCGGGTGTTTGCCGCCGCTATACGCTGACGAATCGTCGCCTGATCGTGCGCAAGGGGCTGACGGGCGTCGATGAGCGCTGGGTTTCACTCGATAACTTCGACGCGATCGAGATCAAGGTGCTGCCGGGCCAGGAGTGGTTCCCCTGTGGCGAGATGATCTTTCGCAAGGGCCCGCTCGAAACGTTCCGCATCAGTGGCGTGCCCCATCCCGAGTCGTTCAAGCAGACCTGCCTCAAGGCCCAGCGGGCCCATAACAGTGTCCGCAAGGTGGTCGAGCGTCAGCACGTCACGGCCTGATCGCCGGCGCGTGCGGGATCGGCGGTTGCGGCAACGCCCTTTCATCGAGCACCGGCACGGCTGGCGGTAGCTTCGACGCTGGTCGTGCGCCCGAGGTCGACGGTGGCGTATCTGGCGTGGGGGGCGTTGTGGCGGGGGTGGCGCTGCGGATTTCTACCCGCTGAGGACGACGCCCGAACGGGCTCCGAAATGCTGGAATCGCGTACGAGCCGCTCTGCTCGGGCGAAGTGCCGTCGACCCCCATAGCCGCCGAGGGGACGGTGACGGGCACCAGTTTGCCCCCGGTTGCCAGCTCATCGGCCGAAAGGACCCGCGGTGCGTTCCCATTCCAAGCCTCGACTGGCTTTGCCGATGTGGAACCGTTCGGTATTACTTCGCGCGCGTCGCGCAGCAGAAAGCTGTGGTTGTGCCGAGGCTGCCCCCCCGATCCCTCTCCGGCCACGGCAGGAGTCGCCACGACTCGTGCGGGCGTGGCCTGAAGCTCGGGCCGCGATACCACGACGGTTGAAGAGTCGGGCAGCACGGTGAGTACCGGCACGCTCGGCGCCGGCAGCGGGGTCACGATCGCCTGTTTCACCTTCACCGGAGGGGCGGGTCGCAAGGGAGAGTAGGGGGGGGGATCGTTCTTGACGACCGGTACGACCGTTTTCTCGAATCCGTGCGAAACCGCGCTCGCCAGGCCAGCGCGAACGCGCGGCCAGAGCGTGACGATCTCTTTCGTTCGAGGTAGCGATACGCTGACGCACGGGATCGCCCGGTCCTGACCCAGCAGCACCACGATCGATCCGGAGTGCTTCACGAGGTCGGGCACGACGAGCGGCAGTTGCGCCTCGTGCGCGGACTTCAGCATCCAATCGGCGCGTGAGCCCGCGTAAACCATTTGCGGAGTTTTCACTACGGTCGAGAGAACCAGCACGCGCTCGGGCCGAATCTGGGCCACCAGCTCGGTGAGGGCTTTGGTCTCGGGTTCGCTCTCGGGTAGGCGTCCTGACGTGTAGATGTTCTGTTCGTGCAGTTTGCGCCAGTTGGACGCCGCGAAATTGTGTTCCAGGAGCACCCCGTGCGCGTTGGCTGCCGTGCGGCGCGCGCGGCCGTCGGGATTGGCGTCCCGTACGAAGGTGACCGTCGTGGCGGCGACGAGGGACGGGAACTCGTTGAGATGCGCAATCAGGCGCTCGCCGAGCTCGACCGACAACGTATCATCCCCCGCCAGCCCCGCGATCACCAGCACCTGGTGGCTGCCGGCGCCGATCCGTAGCAGCTCGATCGGGCGTCCTTCGGACGATTGGGCCCATGTTTGCCAGGGCAGCGACGTTGTGGGGGCTGTCTGGACTGGAGGATTCGTCGGCGCCACGGGCGCGACCGTAGCGACGGGCGGCACGATCTTCGCCTGCGCGAATACCTCGTGATCGGCGGCTGCCACCGAAAGACAGATCGCCAACGCGCCGGTTCGAGTCAGAGGTCGCATCATCGTGACGCAACTACCTCGGGTGATTGCCAAGAATCCAAATGAATCGTGCGCAAGTCGCGCACCTGTAGCGGCACGAGCGGTTATGCCGGCGCGAAATCGCTCGTGCGGACCGAGAGTGGCCCGGCAAACATACACGCTGCCGCGCACCGGTCAAGTTTGCCGCGCGGGAAATACGCAGCGGTTGTGCCTTTCACACGGCAACGGGCAACGCGTCGAGGATGAACCGCAGCGCCTGCGCGCAGGTCGAAGCAGGCAACGAAGCTTGCGGTTCGCGCAACTCGCACACCTGTCGCGGATCGAGCGGCAGATGGATCATCACCGAGCGCGTGCGGAGCTGCTGCTGTTCGGCAAAGTGTTGCGACCAGTAGTACACCGCATTACAGAGATACGTGCCGGCATGAAACGAGATTTCGGCCGGTATGCCGGCCGTGCGCATCGTGCTGGCCCAGTCTCCCAGCGGCAAACGCGTACGATACGCCGCGGGGCCATCCACTTCGAGGGGACCAAACTGCTCCGGCTTTTGGTCGGCGCGGCCACCGACATTGACCGCGATCTGCTCGAGCTGCACCCGCGTGCCGCCAGGCGCCTGCCCCAAATGGATGGCCAGATCGTAGTTCGCCGCGAGATCCTCGGCCACTCGCGCGCGAACCTCGTGAAAGTCGACGGGATAGAGTCGCGTCGTCAGCCTCACATGGGCAGGAAAATCTCGCGTCAATTGCTCGACGCACAGCCAACTCGCGTTCGACGTCCAATGATCGTATGGTTTGAATGCGGTGAGCAGGACGGTCGGCATGCGTTCCTCACTGGTTGGCCCGCGTGACTAAACGGCGGCACGTGAGACGGGCATGCCGCGCGCGGCCAGCGCGGCGTCGATCGCGGCGGTCTGCGACGTCGTCAGTTCCCAACTGGCGCCGCCGGCGTTGTCGCGAATCTGCTCGGGCCGTTTCGCGCCACACAGGGCGACGGTAATGCCCGGCTGGTGAATCGTCCAGTTCAGCACGAGTTGCGCGAGCGTGACCCTTGCCTCGGCGGCGATCGGTCGCAGACGATCGAGCAGGTCCTGGTTCTTCTGGAACTCCTCGTCCTGAAACATAGGATACTTCGTGCGGCCGTCGCCGGGAGGAAAAACATGGTTGCGCGAGAACTTGCCCGTGAGCAACCCCTTGAGCAGCGGCCAATAAATCATCACCGAAATGCCGCGCTCGCGGCACCAGGGCAACGTGTCGAGCTCGATCTCGCGCTGCAGCATGTTGTAGTGGGGCTGAAAGGCCGAGATCGGACAGACCGCGGCAAACTCGGCGAGCTGCGCGACGTTGAAATTCGAGACGCCGATGCTGCGCGTCTTGCCCTCTTCCATCAAGCGGCGAAGCTCGCCTGCCGATTCGGCCACCGGGACCTGCGGATCGGGGGCATGCAGGTAGAGCAGCTCGACGCGGTCGGTATTGAGACGTCGCAGGCTCTCTTCGCACTCGCGCCGCAGCGTGGCGGGAGAGCCGTCGCGAATCTGTTCTCCGTTCGCGCCCCAATGGATGCCCCCCTTGGTGGCGATCACCATTTCGTCACGCCGACCGGCGAGTGCGCGAGCAATGAGCTTTTCGCTTTCACCGTTGGCGCCGTAGCAGTAGGCCGTGTCGAGGAAGTTCACGCCGAGATCGAAACAGGCCCCGAGCGTCGCCAGGCTGTCGGCGTCGTTGACCTCGAGGCTGGTCATGCCCGCGATCGGCCAGCAGCCGAGCGCAATGGCGGAAACGCGGATACCAGTATTGCCGATTTCGCGATAGAGCATGGATGTGGCTCGGAGTTGAAGTCAATTCGAGGCAGGTCGTCAGAAGGCCACTACCCCTTCTTGGGCTTCATCATCGCTTGCAGCATATCCCACTGTTCGCTGGTGACGGCCTCCAGGCCGTTGAACTCGCCGGCGCCGCGGAGCCATTCTCCGCCGTCGATGGTGACGCAGGTACCGGTGACGTAGGCCGCGTAATCCGAGAGCAGATACGCCGCCAGGTTGGCGAGCTCTTGATGCTCGCCGTAACGGCCGAGCGGGATCTTCTTTTTAGCATCGAACGCGTCCCCCAGCTCCGGCGGCATGAGCCGGCTCCACGCTCCTTCGGTGGGAAAGGGGCCGGGCGCGATCGCGTTCAAGCGAATGCCGTACTTGCCCCATTCCGAGGCGAGTGAGCGCGTCATCACGAGCACGCCCGCCTTCGCCACGGCCGAGGGCACCACGTAGCCCGAGCCGGTCCAGGCATACGTCGTGCTGATGTTCAAGAAGGCGCCCCCCGTCTTATCCGCGATCCAACGCTTGCCGAAGGCGAGCGTGCAGTTGTACGAGCCACGCAGCACGATATCGACCACCGTGTTGAAGGCGTTGTACGACAAACGCTCCGTAGGGCAGATAAAATTTCCCGCCGCGTTATTCACCAGGCCCGATACTCCACCGAAACGCTCATACGCTGCCGCCAGCATCGCCTCGACCTGCTCGGGCTGGCGCACGTCGCACGCCGTGCCGAGCACCTGGCCGCCGGTCTCTTGCGAAAGCTCGGCGGCGGTCTTTTCGATCACCGCCTGGCGCCGTCCGCCGATGACCAGGTTCGCGCCGAGCGTGAGCAGGTAATGCGCCATCGAGCGCCCCAATCCGGTGCCGCCTCCGGTGATGACGATCGTTTTACCGTCGAAGGAACCTTCTTTGAGCATCGACGTGGTATTCATGGGCGCGGTCATGACGCGTGGACCTTGGGTGCAAGGAATGGGCGAGGCAAGGCGAACCGGATTATGAAGGGACCACGCGCGCTGTCAAGCGCGCCGCCGCGCGGCGATGGCGTCCCATAACTCGGGCACGCCGCGGCCATCGGCCGCCACGACCGAGAGGACCGGCACGGGATCTTGCCCCGGCACCAGCGACAGCGCCGCGTGCAACTGTTGCCGCACGCGATCGGCGCCGGGCAGGTCGGACTTGTTCACCGCGATCAAGTCGGCGACCTCGATCAGGCCGGCCTTCTCCCACTGCACTTCGTCCCCCGTGTGCGGAGTGACCAGCAGCACCAGCGTATCGACGACCGAGCGTGCGGCGACCTGATCCTGGCCGACGCCGACCGTTTCGACGAGAACACAATCGAAGCCAAACGCCGCCAGCCAGGGGAGTGCCGGTTCGACGGCGGCCGAGATGCCGCCGGCCGCGCCCCGCGTCGAAAGGCTGCGAAAATAGACCCCTTCGTCCCCGGGGGCAAATCGCACACGAATCCGATCCCCCAGCAGGGCGCCCCCCGTGCGCGGGCTCTGGGGATCGGTAGCCAACACGGCGACGCGCAGGCCTGCCGCGCGTAGGTGGCCAATCAGGGCGGCCACCAGCGTGCTCTTGCCGGCGCCGCCGCTGCCGGTGATGCCGACGACGTGGACATCTTGCCGCCGATCGAGGTGAGGGGGCAGCGCCGGGGCCGCGCCCGATTCGACGAGGGTGAGCATCTCGGCCAGCGCGCGCCGATCGCCCGCTTCGAAGCGTCTGATCAAGTCGGCATGTGTGGCAAAGGTATCGACCATGCCGCGCGATGATAGCGAGCCGGCGGCAGAGCGACAACCAGCGCGTGAATGGTGCGTTTCTCTGGCGATCTGACGCACCAACGATCTCAATCACGAAGCGTCCGTTTTGAGGTTACGCTTTTCGCGGAATCGTAAGCGCGAAGCGTAAGCGAGGAGTGCTTTGAACGACGCTTTTGTCAGGAATCTCCTCGCTTACGCTTCGGGTTAGGAATTAGAGGGCTTAACACAACCTGCTGATGATGCTGAAGCAGATGAGGCCCTCGGCGAGGGTCATGAAGGCTTCGTGGATGTCGTCCCGCCGTTCCCAGCGTATCCGCAGGCGACGGAAATGATGCAGCCAAGACAACGTGCGTTCGACCACCCAGCGACAGACGCCCAAGCCGCTACCGTGTTCGCGGTGGCGATGCAGCAGAAAAACAGAAAAAAGCAGAAAAAAGGGGTCAGAACGAATGGCACTTCCTGAGTTCGTAACTGATTTACAACAATGAACTTCGTCGTGCCATCGTGATTGGCTTTCAACGAGTTGCTGTCGGAGCGTAAATCAGCGACGCCCGGCGAATCGTGGGGCGATCGTCGCATACTCTGAATCGTACACCCTCACCAACGCAAGCTGCCACCGTGGTGACAGCATAGCTTACGCCTTTGTCCTCTGGAGTTTAACGCTTCAGGAAGTGCCATTCGGGGTCAGAACTATTTTCTGGACGGGAGTGGTCGCTTCTTGGTAAGGTGTGTGGCATGCCCCGGCCCTTGCGACCGATCGACGACGGCCTGATCTACCACGTGATCAATCGTGGCAACAATCGTCAGGACGTGTTTCACAAGCCGGCCGATTATCAGGCATTCTTGCAGACGCTGGTCGACCTCAAGGCGCGTAAGCCGTTCGAGCTGTATGGCTACTGCCTGATGCGCAATCACTTTCATCTACTGCTCCGCCCGACGGCAGCCGCTTCGATCAGTCGCATCGTGCAGAGCCTGCTGGTCTCGCACACCGCACGGTATCACGCGCACTACCGCTCCGGAGGTCACGTGTGGCAAGGGCGTTTCAAGAGTCCGGTGATCCAGCATGACGAACACCTGCTCACGGTGCTGCGGTACATCGAAGCCAATCCGCTCCGCGCCCGGCTGGTGGCGCGTGCCGAAGAGTACGCGTGGAGCAGCTACCGCCTTCACGCGCTGGGGGAAGTGAACACGCTGGTCGATCCGCTGATCACCTATGACGAGCTTTCGCCCTATCCCAAGATTCGTCAGCGTCACTGGGCCGAAAAGGTTCATCGGCCGCTCGAGGAGGCGACGCTCGCGCACCTACGCCGCTCGACGGCGAGCGGCCTTCCCTACGGCGAGAAGGCCTGGGTCGAACGCCTGGCCAAGAAACTCAACCTGGACCTGCTCATTCGACCGAGAGGAAGACCCCGAAAAAAATAGTTCTGACCCCTTTTTTCTCCCATCCACAAAGCCACGCCACTGCTCGCGGACCAACTGGTAGGTAGGATCGTACGACCAGGTGGTGCGTTGGCCGCTAGCCTCGATGACCCGCGTGCGGTTGCCCACCGAATTGTCAAAGAGCGTGCCGCGCCGACATCAGCGACGCCGCTGCCCCGCTTGTGTAACTCACCTAAACGCTAACGCTAAATACCTCACACCTGTCCACTGACGATTCCCTGGGCCGTTACATAGCCCAGGGTAGTCCTGTTGCCGAGCCGATTAATCGAACCGGTCAATTGCCCCGCCGCGTCGCAAACCAACGTAGTGCGCTAATCGAGGGAATCGATCTGCTGGCGCGACATGCAAGGCCACTCAACTTCTTATCATTTTTATGGTCACCTACATTCTATCCTTTTTTTCGACGTCTCTTGGTCTCTCTTTTATCGATCTCGGCTTGCCCACAAAATACGTCATGCTTAACTCCATCGGATTGCGCAGAAATAATGTAGCGGCAGTTGCCTGCACCGTTGGACATATCAATCCCCCCGCCACCACACTCCGATGAAGCACCCAATGATAAGACTTGTTCACCTGCTTGAAGAGAAAGTGATATATATGGATCTCCGCTCGAATCAAGAATGAATGTCATTCTTACACGACCGTCCGCATCATAGAAATTCATGAACGGACCGCCACTAGGCGATGGAGACACTCCTATTAAGATGCGCAGCTTTCCATTACTGTCCTGCAAGCTAATAGATTCATGCAATTGGTCACTTGCAGGCGTTCGTTTCTTAGCCATAAAGCCAACACTCCCATCACTCCCATGAGAACATAAAAAACGACCTAGCGGCTATTGTTCACCGCCATAAGAAGCGCAAGCAGAAATATTCGAGACCGCTCTGATCGTCAATGAACATGAGGCCCATAGATGTGCCTGCGCGACGGCAGCTCACTACGCAATATCATCTCGCATTCCACATAAGCGTGGAAACCACAAACAACAAGTAACGCAAACGGGTATCAATGGAATTGGAATTGAGATCTTGGGCCTTTTTACGCAATGAATTGTCGGCGGATGTTCACATGGGCGCCCATAATAGGACAGCGGCGTAAATCCGGGGCTATACCCAGAAGGACATCTACAGGAAAAGTCACATAGAGTCACACAGGTGCTTGGATCCACATAACTGCGCAATACGGTGCATGTGGCTATTCTAAATACAGACAGGCCAGAGGGGTCAGAGATATTAGTTGGATTATTTATCGCGTAGTTGTAAAGGTTCGAGTCCATGCCGCCATCTAAACCGAGTGGGTCTTTCGACAGCCAACGACCACCTAGTGTCGGACTATAAAACCTTGATCGGACAGAAAGTTCGGCGAAGAGGCGGGCGTCGCGGAAGTAGCCGAACTGTCCGAGCCAGCGGAAGGGGAGGGTCACGTCGGCCACGTTTCCCAGCGTCGTGTTCGTCTCACCGAAGGCCTGGAAGTTGAAGGTGTTCGTTACTGCCTGCGCGGCGTCCAGGAGACGATCGGTGGAACCGAGTGCGTTGAACAGGTAGAACCTCGTCGCAGCTCCACGGCGATGACTGACCACCTGACCGTACTGAAGCGGTTCCATGGTGAAGACTGCCTGGGTCACATCGGAGCCGTTCGTCTCGGTGAGGATGTTCTCCCCGTCCCAGACGTATTTCACGGTGCTGGTGGGGAACTGGATCCTCACGCGGCGGCCGTCCCCATCGTAGGTGTAGGTGCTGCGCGGTCCGGCCAGCCCCGCGCCGTGCCAGTCGACCAGGCGATTATCTCCGTCCCAGGTCATGGTGATTGGGCCAAGCGTCGCTCGTGCCAGGTTGCCTGCCCCATCGTAGTTGAACTGCGAGTCGCCGAAATCGCCTCCCACCAGGTCCGTGACCTGATTGGCCGCGTCGTGAGTGTAGGTCGCCCGGCCGAAGGCGACGCTGTCGCGCAGCGTGCGATTCCCCACCGGGTCGTAGACATAGGTCACGTCCACAAAGCCACGCCACTGCTCGCGGACGAGTTGATACGTGGGGTCGTACGACCAGGTCGTCCGCTGGCCGCTGGCCTCGATGACCCGCGCGCGTTCCCACTGAATTGTCAAAGAACGTGCCGCGTCGGCTGCGCTGACGCTACAGCCCTACTTGTGTAGATCTCACAAACTCCAAACAAAATCGCCTCACGTCTGACCACTGACGATCCCCTGGTCCGCTACACTACACTACACTACACCGAATCAGTAGCTCTCTTCATCCGTCGATGAACGCCATTGACCACCCTGGCTGTCAAACTTGACGTGGGTACCATCAAGCAGTTTTCTTTCGTATTGAGATCGCCCATCACTAACGTCTCTCCATTCTCTCTCATGCCACACTTGAACGAGACGGCGACGCATGTCGATGCGCAAGTCGTGCATAAGATCCGCATTCAGATCAATCATTGATACATCTTTATTTGTGATCTTCAATTCATGTATTATAAGTCGTTTGTTTCTGTCGATCGAGTAATAGCATTCCATATCGAAATCGACACCCAATGAAATTGAAGCCCTCATGACTGTATCCCCAGGAGAACCCTCAAGCATCTCGTTGACTGTTTCTTTCGGCACGACTTCCCGTAGGATATAGAGTTGTTGACTGGTGTCAAAGATCTTGATTCCGGGATTTCCAGGAAACCCCTTATCCACAAACACAGACAAAGACCCTCTCGCGCCACACAGATCCATTCCCAGCTTGGCGCCATTTTCAGACGCTTGTGCCACCGCCTCATCGGGAGGTGACAGGAGGTTTGGGTTGAAGGCGACGAGAGCAACCAGGGTAAAGACCAGGATTGCATTGGTCCCCGCAAGCAAAAGAGTCCACTTGGACAATGAGCGAAGCGGTGTCAATAAAAATCCCACTTTGGAACATAAACGCCTGATGTCGTCGTATCTTTGTTGTGGCTTCAATTCATTCATTTTATTGATTGAAACGCTTTCCATGTAGGGCTTTGAGTCGCTCCCATTCTCTTAAGAGGCGATCTATCTCCTCCTCATTTGGAGGGCACCTGCGCGCTGCCTCAAGATATCGCCTTTTTGCTTTTTCGAGATCAGCGAGGCGTATTACCTCAGGGGCAACCTCTAAAGCTCCAGCAGCTTCACTCGTGCCGGTTGGAGCCAAGGGGCCCGTAGTGGTTCGACCCCAATCGAACCAACTCCAAAGCCAGTCGCCCCATGATTGTTCTTGGGCTTGCACAGTTCGAGTCTGATCTTCAAGTCCGCTTGGATCCACTGCATTGATTGGATTGTTTAGTACATACCGATAGAGATTCCAATCCGGGTCCTGAATTGGATCCCACGACAGCCACTGTCCCCCCAGTTCGGTGCTGTAGGAGAAAAAAGGGGTCAGGAGAAAAAAGGGGTCAGAAC